>JAEUHE010000158.1 GCA_016793885.1 Verrucomicrobiales bacterium | reverse complement strand
TGGCAGGATACCCGACTCAATAGGCTTCAGCCCCACAGTGGACCCTACTGACTGGTAAGCCGGATGCGGGAGATCCGCCAGTCCGGTTTGGAGGGAGGGGTGCGGTCAATCCCGCATTCCTACCCCTATCAATTGTAGTGTGGGCCGTCTCAGCCCATCGGGGGGCTACGAAGGGTACGGCCGAATGCATCACACAAAGGCACGAAGCTCACAATGCTTTCCGCAGGGGAGGGGAGACAGACGTTATTGCCCGCGGACCACCCCGACGACACGGAGGAAAACCCGGTCCAGGAGGGGAAGAGAACTGGTTTTACTTTTTCTTCCCTTTTGGTCCGGCCCGGTGCTCTTCGGCTCGGGACCTTGGTGAGCCTCTTGCCTTCGTGAGAGACACTCGGGCCCGCTGCGCTCGGGAGAGCGGGAATGTCCAGTGACGGACGTCGCTACAATCGTAGTGTGGGCCGTGCCGGCCCATGGGGTGTGGAAAGAGGGAAGGGTGAAGGGGAATCATCCAGCGCAACACCGCTCGAATGCTGACCTCGTTCCCTATGCCTTACTTTTTGAGCGCGGAGACGAAGTGCACAAAGCCCTGGGCCTGCTGTCGGAGACGTTGGACTAACTCCGAATCCTTGAGCTTTCCGTCCGTGTCCAGTTGTTGGCCGATTCCGGAGATGAAGACCCGCTCTGGATAGAGGTAGGCGTTGCGGTAACCGAAGATCGCTTGGAGTTGTTCGATCGGACGAAGCGCTCCCCACATCCCCGCTGCTACTCCCACAAAGCACACTGGCTTGCGTTCGAAGCTTTCCGGGAATTTCAACATGTCGATGAAGTATTTCAGCACTCCTGGGACGCCCCCGTTGTATTCCGGCGTCACGATCACGAGTCCGCTGGCATTCACCACGGCGTCGCTGAAGGGCTTGAAGGCTGCGGGCTTTTCTCCATACGAGCCGGGGTCAAAGATGGAGGGCGGTAAATGAGCCAGGTCCAGGACATGAAGGGGAGTCCGCAGCTCGGCATAGAGACCTTCGATTTGCTTCGAGACTTTGCGCGTATTGCTGCCCGGGCGGTTGGTTCCAGAAATCAAGGTTATCATGTCGGTGGAACGTAGCGGTGAGGTGAGCCTGGCGCTAGTCGCAAATTATCTATCAACGGAGGATTCGTCGGCGGGATAAAAGTGTTGGCTCAAGATCAGATTCAGCTGATGCATGGTGGTGCTCAACTCGGAAAAGAGCGCCGCTTGGTGGGCGGTTGGGGGCTTCAGTTCAAAACGGGCGGCTGCCTTTTTATAGCGCTGACGTAGGGAAGATTTGTCCCCTGAATCGCCGAGGAGGTGGAGAGTTTTTGCCGCCTTGGCCGCGAGACGCTTCGCCCGGCGAATCGACCTGAGCGCTGCCGAAGCGCTGAGTCGGTCGCTTAGGTGGTCTTTCAGTAGGACGCATTCAAACTGGCGACAATGCTGAGGACGTCCGGAGTAGATCCGACACCGGCAGCCGCTGAGAGCAGCGCAGGGCTGGGGAAATCTCGATCCCCGGGCCAGTCGTCGGATGAGCAATCCTCGGGCTTTAAGGTCCTGGGGATCGTCCTTCGGCTGCAGCAGCACCCCCGAGAAGAGCGTGCCGTCGCAACAAATTCCACATTGCAGACAAATCGATTCAGGCGGCGACATCCACCGCAGTGTTCCAGCTCCTCCTGTCGAGAACGAGCCTGAAAACCTTCGTGATACACATCTGGATGTTGGCCTGGGAGTTGCTTTGATTGAAGTTTATGAGCCTGAACACGATGGCACCGCTCTTCATTTTAATGATGTGGGTGGTGCATGGGGTAGCCGCCCCGAACCCAGCAGAGGCAGCGGAAGCTAGGTCGGCCCCGGCCTTTGGCGGTCTGGGGGAGGACGAGCAAGGCTGGGTGCGTGCTCGGGGGCCTGTGATCCGAACGCAGGTGATTCGGGCTGAGCCGACGGACTACGGCGAGGTTTGTCTCATCGACAGCGGGCGAGAGGTGACCGTGGCCATTCCGGATCTGGACCAATTGCCGGTCAAGCTTGGTCAGGAGGTAGAGGCCTACGGCGTTGCGGTTTCGCCCCTGGATGACATCAGCTCCACCCCAGCATTCCGCCTGCTGCTTTCCGGCCGGGGACAGCTTCGAGTGATCCGGGAGCCTGAAGAGGTAGCTCGGGAGCTTCCCTTGACCCCCCTGGCCTCCCTAGTCGCAACGTCCATCACCCAGCGCCAACATCTCATCCGAGTGACTGGCGGCATCCATTCCTCAGGCACGAACGATCTACTCTTGAGTGATGGAGCGAATGGTCTTCGAGTTGTGAACTGCACCGGGCAAGCACCGGTGAACCGACATCAGCTGGTGGCTATGGGGTTCCTTCACTCGGACGGCAGAAGGCCCTGGCTGGAACTGATCTGGTTCAGGGATCTGGGACTTGAGGTTGCTTCGAAGCCGCTGTCCATGAATGCCTCGTTGCTCATTGCCGCCGCGCGATATGGCCAGTGGGTGGAGACAGAGGCTGAATTTCTCCACCGATCCTCCAGAACGAACGGCGAGGTTCTGGTCCTCGGAGACGCTGGTCGAACCTTTGAGGCACTGTTGCCGACGGGTATCGGCTTTGACACCCATCAACTGAAGACCGGAACCCGTTTGCGTGTTCGTGGAGTGGTGACGCAGGTTCCTCTTGAGTCGGATGCCGATGAAGGCCCCCAGCTTTTGGTGGAGGCGGGGGAGGATTTGCGAGTCGTGGCCTCGCCCCCGTGGCCCACCTCTCACACGGTTCAGGTCATTTTAGTGCTCCTCGTGTTCCTGATGGTCGGCCTCATAGCGCTGGCGGTCGCCCATCGTAGGCTCAAGGACTCCAATCGACGTGCTCAGTTGGTGGATGATCAGCTCCGCCGCTTGAACACGGAATTGGAGTTTCGAATTCAACGGCGGACCTCGGAACTGGAGTCTGCGAATGTCCGTTTGACGATGGAGGTGCTGGAACGTCGGGAGGCCGAGATGGCCTTGGCAGAGGAGGGATCAAAACGCCGGACGCTGCTCAACAGCTCCCGCGACGGCATCGTGGTCCTGACGGAACATGCCCAGGTCCACGAGGTGAACGAAAGCTTTGCCAGCATGCTGGGTTACACGCCTGAGGAGATTCGACACTTGAAGGCCTGGGATTGGGAAACGGAGTGGACTCGAAATCAGGCGCTCTCGGTCTTGCGCGCGGTGGGCTCCGAAGGAAGCCGCTATGAGACGATTCACCGGCGAAAGTCGGGGGATTTGATCGAAGTGGAGGTGACCAGCAATGCGGCCTGGTGGCGTGGGCAGAAATACATCGTCTGTGTGTGTCGCGACCTTCGGGAGCGCCGGCAGGCCGAAGTCATGCGTCGCGACCAGGCCAAGGTGCTGGAAATGATCGCCCAGGGCGCCGAGTTGTCCGGCACCCTGGAGTGCCTGGTGAAAGCGGTGGAGGCTCAGTTTGAAGGCATGTTCGGATCCATTCTCCTCGTCGATGAGGAGGGGCTTCTCATGCACCATGAGGCAGGGAGGACCCTTCCGGAAGCCTATCGATCGCGCTTGGGAAAGGTCGCGGTGGGGGAGGGTATCGGTTCGTGTGGCACGGCCGCCTTTCGAAAGGAGTCCTTCTACGTTCACGACATCGCCGAGCATCCCTTCTGGAGTTCCTATCGTGACATGGCGCTGGGATCTGGTCTTAAGTCGTGCTGGTCGGTTCCCATCCTGGATGAGTCACGAGAGATCCTGGGCACCTTCGCCGTGTATGGAACCACCGTCGGTTCACCTCGATCGGATCAGATTCAGCTCCTCGACATGGCGGTTCACACCGCTGCAGTTTGTATACGATGTGCCCGGGCCAAGGAGGCTTTGCATCGGAGCGAGAAGCGTTTTCAGTATGCCATGCAAGGCGCTAACGATGGGCTGTGGGATTGGGATCTGACGACCAATCGCGCGTATTTCTCACCGCGGTGGAAGTCGATGCTCGGGTATGCAGACAGCGAGCTACCCCATCATCTGGATACCTGGAAGCAGCTCGTTCACCCTCAAGATCTCGAGCCAACCCTCAAGATTGCAGGTGATGTCGTTTCGGGGAAGCGTGACAAGTATGAGGCCGAATTCCGGATGAGGCACAAGCAGGGGAGTTGGATCAATGTTCTCTCTCGTGGCTTTTTGGTGAGGCATGCGGATGGGACGCCGGAGCGGCTCGTTGGCACTCATGCCGACGTGACTCAGCGCAAGGAGGCCGAACGCTGCCGGGCTCAGCTGGAGATTCAGCTTCGGCAGGCCCAGAAAATGGAGGCGATCGGCACCCTTGCGGGAGGCATCGCCCACGATTTTAACAACATTCTGGGGGCCATCATCGCTCACGCCGAGCTGATCCGCTTGGAATCACAATTGTCCGCTTCCACCTCGGAGAGCCTCACCGATCTGCTCAAAGCGAGCCATCGAGCCAAGGAACTCGTCAAACAAATCCTGACCTTCAGCCGTCAGCAGGAACCGCAGCGTCGGGTAATGGAATTTGAACCCGTGCTTAGGGAATCCCTCAGTCTGCTCCGAGCGGCGCTTCCGGCCCGGGTTGAGCTGCGAGTGCGGGTTAACGATCCCGTCCCGTCGGTCATGGGCGATGCCACTTTGATTCAGCAGGTCATCATGAATTTGGCCACCAACGCTGCCCAGGCGATTGGAGATCGGGTGGGTCGTCTCGACATCGAACTCGGACCGTGTTTTGTGGATGCGAAAATGGCGGCCGCCCACCAGGGATTGAAGGTGGGGTCGCATGTGCGTCTGCGGGTGAAGGACAATGGCCCGGGGATCGCTCCGGAAGTCCTCGAGCGGATCTTTGAGCCGTTCTTCACCACCAAAGCGCCAGGGCAGGGTACCGGCCTGGGCCTGTCAGTTGTTCACGGCATCGTCCATGAGCACGAGGGCGTCATCCTGGTCGACAGCCAATTGGACTCGGGCTCCTGCTTTGATGTTCTCCTACCGGTGGCTGCGGGGGCGATCGCGGAGCCAACCGAGAAGGAGCAGTGTCCGGCCGAGCTGCATGGGGAGGAGCATGTGTTGCTCATTGATGACGAGCCATCGCTGCTCCGGGTGGGCGAGCGCATTTTGCGGCATCGAGGGTTTCGTGTGACAACCTGCTCGGGGCCGCAGGAGGCCTTTGAGCTGTTTTCACGCGCCCCGGATTTGTACGATCTGGTCGTAACCGACTATTCGATGCCGACGGAGAGCGGCTTGGATCTGGCCGTGCGCCTGTTGGCGCTACGACCGGGAATGCCGATTCTCATTTGCACCGGTTACGGAGCTGGTATCTCGAAGGAGCAGCTTCTCAAGCTCGGCATTCGGGGGATTTTGCAGAAGCCGATAGCTCTCGATGAGCTTTGTCGGGCCGTCCGGCAGACACTCGATGCCGAGGAAGAAGCTCTTAGGGAAGCTCCTGAATTGAAAGCTTCCTGAAATGGGCTTCAGCCTTGCCGCCTCCATGAATCTGGATGCCGAGCTTTCCCCACTGCGGCAGTGATGCATCCGCTTCGGTATAATCTACCCCTTGAGCACCATTGATAAAAGTGCGGATGCGGCGTCCTTCAGCCCGGATCTCGTAGTGATTCCAATCCCCCCGTTTCAGGACCTTGTTGAGCGCTGCCATATCGGACTGGGCCATGAGCTTGTTCCGTCGGGACTCGTCGTAAATGCTGCCCCACCACGTGGGATCGCCGATGTCGCATTGGTATCCGGACATTTCTGAGCTTTTGGGAACACGCTGGCTTCTGATCTGGACACCCGAATTGATGAAGCCGTTGGTTCCGGTCAGGCGAAACTCCAACTTGAGAACGAAGTTGGTGTAGTCGCGGGTGGTCGCGAGAAACTGGTTCTCGGGAATAGTCCGCACCAGCGAGCCTCCGACGATGTTTCCCTTCTCGATTCGCCACCATTGGTTGGTGTCACCCTCCCATCCGGCGAATGTTTTTCCGTCGAACAGAGAGTGAGACGCGGCTTGGAGCGAGGGCAAAGCGACGCTGCTCTGAAGCCAGACGAGGAACAGGAATAGGGTGGTTCTCATAGTCGTTCTGTGATGTGGTTGGGACGCTGCCATAGAATTCTCGGCGGGGGAATCACAATGTCATTCGATCTCCTGCGTCAACGTGGCCAGCATGTCCTTTTCGCGGCGCTGGAGCCAGGCTCCCAGCCCTTCGAGGCTGCCAAAGTAGACGAGTCCCGTGCAGACCAGCGAGAACCCCGACAGGAGCAGGTTCAGCGGAACGTGCTCCGCCCATCCTGCTCGGTGCGCCAGGAATTCGACCGCCGGAGGGATGATGACCGGCAGGCTGAGGATCGGAAAAAGGAGGTGCGACACGAACATCAACAGGACCACCTTGGGTGGGTTCTTGGTTGGCTTCAACGATCCTGCGCCGATGCGGAATGGAACTCCGATGGAGTAGATGTTGCCCATGGTGCTCAGGAGGAGATACATCGTGAAGGTTTGGAGGACTCCTGCGGCGAGCGCACCGATGGAAACCTTGAGCACGAAAGGCACGACCGCCAGGGCGATGAGTGCGGGCGGCACAACAAAGGGAGCAAACGCCAGATTCTTCGCCAGGAGCATCTGTTTGCGCGGGATGGGTAGGAGCACCAGCGACCGGAAGCCGTTTCGATCCAAGCCGAACTGATTGAGCAGCACCTGAATCATGGTGAAGAACAGCATTAGAACCAAGCTGGTCGGCGCGAATTCACCCAGGCCTATGGGCATGTTGGCGCGGTTTCTAGTAAAGAAGATCGCATAAAACAACACCATCATGGTCAACGGGCCGACGATCATCATCTTCATCTCGGGCGCGCGCGCCATGGCACGAAAGGAGGCTAGCGCCAATCCGGCGGTGTCCGACCTCACCAGGGGAAGCTGCCACTCTACCAGCAGCTGTTTGCGCGGTTGCGGTCCAGTGCTCGGGGTTTTGTCCGGAGGCGGTGGGGTGGTAACCAGAGGTTTGACTTTGGAACTTCCGGTGTAGAAACGCATCGTGCTGCGATACGCCACAGCCAGGCCCAGGAAAGCGAGAAGCGAAAGTCCTGCCGTGCCGCCCACCGCTGGCCAGGGGTTTCCTTGACGCAGGGCCAGCGCTCCGTTGGCCAGCCAAAGCGGGGGGGCTAACTGATGTGCCAGCCGGCTCTCCGAGGAAGTGCCGTAGGTTTCCAAGGAGCCGAAGGGGGCTCCTCGGGAGGCCCGGTGTCCTCCTGGTCGAGTCAGGTTGAAATACAGGTTTGGCCCTTGAGCGAGCAGGATGATGGCGATGGTCAGTCCGGCGGTGATGGCGCGTCGGCGCCGCTGGTTGACCATGAGAGAAACCAACCATCCCCGCAGGCAATAGGTCCAGGACGTCACCCAGAGCAAGAAGGCCAAGGCCAGCGGGATGAGGAGCAGCATCTGTGCTCCCACGCTGACCGCCATCCCAATGCTGAGCGCGGTCAGGGCTGGGACCGCCGCGATGATGCTAAAGGTGAAGTGCGAGGCCAGGTAGTTGATGCCGAAGAGCTGGGGCAGAGAGATGGGAAGATGCATCAGCCTCTGGATGTCGATAATCTCCGATCGTTGAAGTTCATTCAGCAGGCCGATAATCCAGGAGAACAGGAAGAGTCCGGTGAAGATGTCCAGGGTGAGCAGCGTGGCATTCGCTTGGGCTCGCCCCAGAAGTTTCCAACCCAAAAGAAAGCCTCCACCGGCGCAGGTGATGACCAGCGCGTAGCCGCCCACAGTGGCGATCACCGCGAGGATTAGATTCAGCGACCGGCCTTTGCGCAGCTGATTCCAGGAAAGCCTCCAGCGGAGCCAGAGCAGGGTTTGAAGCTGGGACCAGTTCATTCGAGCCAGCTGAGTTTCTGGGTCTCCAGATGTTCACCGCCGAGCGCCTGGATGAAGCGTTCCTCCAGGGAGCCCGCCGCACGGATCTGGGCCATGGACTCCTGCAAGACCAGTTGGCCGCGGGAGATGATCCCGACGTCGGTGCAGAGCTTTTCGACAATCTCGAGAACATGGGAGGTCAAAAAGATCGTGGCGCCGCGTTCCACGCAGCGTCGGAGCATGTCGCGGAGCACCTTGGAGGAAACGGCATCGACACCCTCGAAGGGCTCGTCGAGGAAGATCAGGTCCGGATTGGGAATGAGGGCGGCCGCGAGGGCCAGTTTCTTTTTCATTCCGTGAGAGTATTCCAGGGTGAGCTTCTTCTCCTCGCCTTCCAGACCCATGATGTGCAGCAGTTCATCGCTCCGTTCGCGGATGACCTGAGCTGGAAGGAGGTACATGCGACCGATAAACGTCAGGTATTCCCGGGCGGTGAGATTGTCGAAAAGCCCCAGATGCTCAGGCACAACGCCGATGCGGCGCTTCATCTCTCGGGCGGTCTCCGTGTTCGACATGTCCTCGCCCATGATGCGAATGCGTCCGCTCGAGGGGGCCAGCAGGCCGGTGAGCATCTTGATGGTGGTGGATTTGCCGGCACCATTGGGTCCCAGGAACCCATAAAAGCAACCTTTGCGAACCTGCAGGCTCAGTCCATTCACGGCTCTAACGCCGCCGAAATCCTTCTCCAGCCCTTCCGTCTCGACGGCCCAGGACAAGGGGAGGGCCTGGCTGGGGAGTTGAGGAGGCAACGCGGAATTTGGTTCCATTTTGGGGGCACAGTAGGAAGGTGTTCCTGCCGATCCAAGGAGAAAACTTCCACTGGCCTTGGGCGCGATGGTTTCCTATGCTCCCCGGCCTGATTTGACTTATGATGACCAGCTCCCAGATCCGCCAGTCCTTTGTCGATTTTTTCCGCTCGCAGCAGCATACCATCGTTCCGTCGTCTAGCTTGATGCCGGATTCGCCGAACTTGTTGTTCACCAACGCGGGAATGAACCAGTTCGTGCCTATCTTCCTGGGGCAGAAGAAGGCGGATGTGTCGAAATGGGCTTCGGTCATCCCAGGAAGCGACACCCGCGCGGCCGACACCCAGAAGTGCATTCGTGCCGGCGGCAAGCACAACGACCTGGATGATGTAGGCCTGGATACCTATCATCATACGTTTTTCGAAATGCTGGGGAACTGGTCCTTCGGCGACTATTTCAAGCGCGAGGCGATCGATTGGGCCTGGCAGCTGATCACCGAAGTGTGGAATTTCCCCCGCCATCGGATTTACGCCACGGTCTACAAGCCGGACCCGACCAAGGGGGATCCCAGCAGCTTTGACCAGGAGGCCTGGGACATGTGGGCTGAGAAGTTCAAAGCGGCCGGACTCGATCCGAACGTCCACATCGTCTACGGCAACAAGAAGGACAATTTCTGGATGATGGGCGATACGGGTCCATGCGGTCCGTGCTCAGAGTTGCACGTCGATCTCACACCCGCGGGCGATACCAAGGGCGCCTTGGTCAACAAGGGCAGCGCGGAGTGCATCGAAATCTGGAACTTGGTGTTCATTCAGTTTAACGCCAATCCGGATGGCACGTTCTCCCCGCTGCCGTCCAAGCATGTCGATACCGGGATGGGCTTCGAGCGCGTGGCCTCCATCATTCAGGGGACCAAAGGCTTTAAGGATTTCGCCAACGCCAAGATCTCCAATTACGAGACTGACATCTTCCGACCCATCTTCGACGAGATTGAGCGGATGAGCGGCAAGCGTTATGGCTCCACCCTGCCCAAGCCGGGCTCCACGGGAGATACCGAACAGGAACGAATCGACGTTGCCTTCCGGGTGATCGCTGATCATATCCGCACACTGAGCTTCTCGGTGGCGGATGGCATTCAGCCGGGCAACACCGATCGAAACTACGTGTTGCGGCGGATCCTGCGTCGTGCGGTTCGTTACGGTCGCACTTTGGGCTTCAAAGAACCCTTCTTCTACAAACTGGTCGACGTTCTGGCGGCGAGCATGGGGGATGTGTTTCCGGAGATTCGCAAGCGCAGCGGACATGTTCAGGATGTCTTGAAGCGTGAGGAGGAAGCGTTCAACAAGACCCTCGATCGTGGCATCGACCTGTTCCAATCCGAGGTAAGCCGTCTGAAGCCGGGGAGCGCGTTGCCGGGTGCTTTTGCGTTCAAGTTGTATGATGAGCAGGGTTTCCCTCTCGATCTCACCGAACTCATGGCTCGCGAGCGGGGGTATACGGTGGACACCGCTGGGTTCAACACCCTGATGGAAGAGCAGAAGGCCATGGCTCGTGCGGCGCAGAAGAAGACGGTCATCGAGCTGTCCCAGATCGAGACCACTACGCCGACCTGCTTCGTGGGATACGACGCGCTGGAAACCGAGGCGAAGGTGCTCGAGGTGGTGAATTTGAAGGACAAGACCGCGGTCGTTCTCGACAGCTCGACCTGCTATGCCGAGATGGGTGGGCAGGTGGGCGACACCGCGGAGCTTTCCGAGGGCGGGCGGTTGTGGCGGGTGGCCAACACTCAGAAATCTGGAAACACCTGGCTGCACTTCGTGGAAGGTGGTGAGGCTCCAGATGTGGGACGCAAGGTGAAGCTCTCGGTGGATGTGGCTCGTCGCGCCGCGATTCAGCGGCATCATACGGTGACACATCTGCTTCACTGGGCGCTGCATGAAGTGGTCAGCCACGAGGCGACGCAGAAGGGATCTTTCGTTGGACCTGACAAGCTGACCTTCGATTTCAATCACGGGGCGCTTACCTCGGAGCAGGTGCATGACATCGAGAAGTTGGTCAACGAGCGGATCGTGGAGAACGCGGTGGTCAGCTGGTCCGAAGTGCCTCACACCGACGTGAAGAGCCGCAAGGACATCCTGCAGTTCTTCGGTGACAAATATGGCGACGTTGTCCGGGTCGTTCAGATCGGTGGCGCTGCCAAGCAGCTGAACGGTTACTCGATGGAGCTGTGCGGTGGAACGCATGCCCGCGCCACGGGGGAGATCGGCCTGTTCCGCATTGTGGCGGAGAGCGCCATTGCCGCGGGCGTCCGCCGGATCGAGGCCATTGCCGGGTTGGAGGCTTATCGGGTTGCGACTCAGGATTTGGCTCTGATCCGGAACATCGCTGGTCGGGTCAGCACTCCCGTTCACGAATTGGAGAAGAAGATCGAGGCCTTGATGGTCCATCAGAAGGAACTCGAGAAGCAGGTTAAGGCAGCCCAGCAGCGCGAGGCCGCCCAGACCGCGAAGACTTTGGTAGCGGGGGTGACACCTATCCAGGGTATCCCGACGTTGATCGCGAACGTCGGTGGGGCCGATGGCGACACGTTGCAAGCGATCGCCGATGCGGCTAAGGGTCTGTTCGAAGGTGTGATCCTGCTCGGCGGTTCACAGGCGGGCAGCGTGGCCTTGGTGGCGGCGGTTTCCGCGGCATACACCTCCAAGGTGCAGGCGGGCAAGCTGATCCAAGCCGTGGCACCGATCGTGGGCGGCAAGGGTGGCGGCAAGCCCGACAACGCTCGCGGCGGCGGCAAGGACCCGTCCAAGCTCGACGAAGCCCTCGCGAAGGCGCGCACCTTGATTTGAGGTGCGAAAGAAGGGGCATGGAGGAGACGACGAGAGGAGTCCTCGGGTTTTCCCTTCTGTAGGGCCGAAACTCCCGACTTTGTCACACGAAGGCACGAAGCGCACTCAGGAGGGGCCGAACTTGGTGAGAGCTGTCTTTCCGCCGTGGGGGTCCTCGACTCCGTCGGTGGTGAAAAGCTGTAGAGGGCTACAGCAGTCCATGAGGCTTCGCGAGGTAATGCGCTTTATGGAGTGCGGCAGCCCTCTCTCATCGTTACCTCTAAAGATGGGGACCAAACAAGCTGTAGGGGATCCTCATTTCTTCACATGAGTTGGCTGCCGAAGCCTAGAACCCGCAGGGTTCAAAGAGATTACGGGGTGTGGAGTGCAGCGACACCCCCGGTCTGTCGGCCCCCTATTTAACAGTACCGGGAAAGGCGTGCCACCCGTCGGCGAACGGACTGACGACCTCTTTAGGTTCTTTGAGTCGGGTGACGCAGGTCTCAAAAGCCGGTGGCATCGCTGCGCGATGCTCTGTACTTTTTTAACAGTTCCGGGGGTGCGAGCACCCCCGGCTAAATCTCTTTGAACCCTGCGGGTTCGGGCCCCGCCTACTCAGTGACAAACGCCGGCGTTGCCCAGCTTGTTTAGTCCCCATTTTTAGAAGAACTGATTGTATCCATCCACCGCCAGGTCATTCCTTGGATTGCTGGCCTGAGTATCGCACTTGCGCGCAAGTGCGAGGGCAGAGTAAATCGACCGCAGAAGCTCGTTGCACACGTGCGCGCACTGCGTCCCCTACCTCAGAGGCAACAACGAATTGCTGTCCTTTCAGTAGAACAACTCCCGTGACTAAAGTTTTCCCGCTCACGTGAACCTCCTCCAGCAAGAGAGCGTCAGCGCCCAGGCATAGGAACGTGGTTTGTCCGCCGCCGTTTCGCTCAACTCTTCCCCCGACGAATTCGTGAGGTGCGGCGATCTCTCCAGCGAACACTTCGGTGAGTTGCTGGTTCGGATTCAAAAGAGCAATAAATCGTTCATTGTAGTCGGCCAAATATCCATAGAACTCTACTTCCACTGGCTCTGGTTTTTCTCTGGTGCGGACGGTCAGTATCACCAGTTGCCCCAGGTGACGTTCCAGGAGCGGCTCATAGGCATTGTTGAACAAACCGAGCACGTTGCCGCCAAATTCCGTCAATTTCGAGGACTGCTCACGCGCCAGTGTGCCGATCCCACCCGGGCGATTACCCATCCTACCCAAGAACAATCCGACCGACTGTATAATCGCATCCCTAACTATATTGACGAAATTGGTGAACTGTCTTCCCGTCCGCTGGAGGAGAGGAGGATTCACGAGGCGAGTTGTTTGTTGTCGGCGATCGCGCTTTTCTGCGTCGGTCAGTCCGTGTTCGATCCGGGAAAACATGGCACAGCCGGACAGCTCTTGATCGTAAATCATCATGCTTCGGCGCCACCGTCCGGTGTTCTTCCCGAGTAAGGGATTAAAGACCAATTCGACACCTTTGCTTGTCACGTGAAGATCCCCGTGGACGGGTTGCTTGCCTTCGCAAAACAGAGTGACGTGATGCGAATGAAACAGCAGTAAACAACGATCTCGCTTTAAGCGGCGAGCCAAGGCTCCGAAGAGTGTGACGAAAAAAATCAGTGCTATCGCCATCCAGAACACGTTATCCAGCGGTAGTATGTCCATAGCTAGTCGTCCTCCCTGCTGGGAGATTCCATGTGTTCTGGGTCACCGAGTAGTTTTGCTTTCTCGATCATATAAGCGAATTGTGTGCCAGTGCTGCATCCAGGGAAAAAGTGACGAATAGCCTGGTCGGAGGGGATAAACGGCGTGGGAGTCAGTCGCTCTGCCTGCATTTGGGATTCTTGGATGGCAATCTGCACGGGTTGAGGCACTGCCCTCGGTAGCCTTTTGGAGTGCTGTGGCCCTCTACAGCTTTTCACGACCCGACGGAGTCGGAAATTTGCAATGCGGTGGCATGCCACACGCGGTCCATAAAGCCCAATCCATGCAGTAGGACAGCATGCGGTTGCGCAGCAGATTTTTGCGAAAGCCGAGGCGTGAGGAGCGAGCGTCTTGAACTAAATAGGCACCTGGCACCTGAAACCCGACATCGTCCCTCTCCCCATGCTCACCCCTGCAAGGCGGCTCGTGCGCGAGGCATGAGTTCATTGTCGGACTCTTGGCCGCCGCGCCAGTGAAAGGAGCTCGCGGCCAGGAAGCGGTCCCGGATCTGCGGGGAGAGAGATTGAAAATCCTCCCACACGGCCGCCGAGAACTTGTAGTCGTGGTTGTCACGCCCTTTCAGGAAGATGAGCCGACGTGCGGCGTCGATCAGGGGCTTGGGCGGTCCGCCAGCGTTGAGGTAGCCTAGGATTTTTCGAGATCCAGTGAGCCGGTCGCCCGGCCCCAATTCGCGTAGCATTTCCTCGACTGCCTCCGGCCCCGCGGCGCTTGGGGATATCCCTTCAAGTTGGTCGATATAGATTCCCTTGTCCTTGCTGGTCCCTCGGAACAAGGGCAAGAAGGCCGCGTTCTGGAGGAGGAGTAGCTTGCGCGTGTCCTCGTCGCGCGTGTGTTGCCAGGAGTAGTGGGTGGCGTTGGTGAAGGTGATCGCATGCATGGAGACGATGCCGGGAGCGCGCATCACAAACTCCCCCGCCGCTGCAAAGCAGGCTTCGAAGAGCGAGAGCGGGCTGGTGCCCCGATTCAAGAGCTCGACTGCCTTTTCCGCGGCGTCCTTGGCCGAGCCTTCGCGGAGGGTGCGGAGCATTTCCTTCGTGGCGTCGGACGACGGCTTGCCGTCGAGCCAGCCTGAGCGAATGGTCTTGATAAGTTCTACATTTCTACGGAAGGGACGGTCGGCGGGGAGATCCGATTTCGCCGGGTTCTTGTCTCCCACGCGATCCAATAAACCATAAACCAACGACCGGAGCACGGGCTCGGCATGATGCCAGCCGATGACTTCCAGGGTGCGGAAGCAGTTGGCGACGTAGATCTCCTTGTGGCCGATCTCTCGAAAGTCCCGCGCACCGTAGCGAGCGAGCAGGTCGTAGATTTCATGAGCACCGGCCGTGCGCACGAGGCCGGTGATGGCCGCATCTGCCGCCGATTCATCCCAATGCTCGAGCGCATCGATCAATGCCTGCCTGGCTTTGTGACTGGGCGGCACGGCACCTTCGTTGACGGGACCCATGGTCCAATTGCCTTCCCGCACATCCGCCGCCTGAGAGGCTTTGAAAGAGTCGATGGCCCAAAAGATTGGCAGCCAACGATCCGAATCGGGAGAGGCCAGGCTGGCGAGATGCGCGGCATGGACCACCAGGACGGCATGGAATTTGAACCCTATCGGACGAGGTTCCACATTGCGCACTCCGGCCAACAGTAAGGCGCCGAGCAGCTCCCGATAGGAGGTTCCCTTCCTCAGCTGGGAGCCGACTTCTTCCAGCACCCGTTCCCGCGGTGTGTCTTCCAGCAGGCGCACCAGAGGGATCAGCTCCGGGTGAAGTGTGGGTGTGAGCGCCGGCATCTGCGCCTCCGCTGCCGAAACTGGCGGAAGACCTTGAATCAGCGAGAACCCGGTGAAGCTGAACGACGCGCTGGTACCGGCGGCTAACTTGAGAAAGTGACGACGTTTCATAGCGTTATGTCCGAACGGGGCTTTTGGGACAGTGGCGCGAGGCGGCGCTTTAGGCGAGCGTCATTTTTTGCGGGGAGGCGGGCGGGTGATGTGGGGTAGGGCGAGATTCCACTCGAGCCCTGACGGGCCCTGCGTTGACCAAAGGGAAGGGGCTGCGTCGCGGAGAGCCGAGATGGCGACGAACACCCGTCTGCCCTTGCGGAGTGGCCCCTTTGTTATCCTGAGCGTGGGGCAGGAGTGGGCTCGACGGAGTCTCTCCCTACCGCCGTGACG
>JAEUHE010000157.1 GCA_016793885.1 Verrucomicrobiales bacterium | reverse complement strand
TGGCAGGATACCCGACTCAATAGGCTTCAGCCCCACTGTGGACCCTACTGACTGGTAAGCCGGATGCGGGAAATCCGCCAGTCCGGTTTGGAGGGAGGGGTGCGGTCAATCCCGCATTCCTACCCCTATCAATTGTAGCGTGGGTCGTCTTACTTCACTGACGCGCGTTTGGATTCTCGAACGGTGTAGATCCAGCTGACGAGGAGCAGCAGCGAGCTGAAGCAGGCCAGGGTTACGACGATCGCTTGGTGCGAGGGGTGATGGAAGCGGAGGGTGAGGCCGTAGGCGGCGGCGATGAGCAAGCTGGCCGGAATGATGGCGAAGCGTTCTCGCGCCAGGAGATTGCTGATCAGAACATTGGCCAAAACCAGAGGAAGCAGGCTCCACGCAAACCAGGGGACCATGGGGGCGTAAGACAGATAGGCGGATCCAAAAAGCAATCGCAGGGGGAGCTCGGGAAACAGGCTGCACGCGATCGAGGCGCCGCCGCCGATCAGCGCGGTTGCGCCGAGCGCCTGAGCCATGACCGAGGTGGTTTCGGATTGGGCAACGCTGCTCACCACTTTCGGGAACATCACCCAAACCAGAGGGGCGGTGATGAAGATGACCGTGCGTCCCACGACCCGCGCCTTTGTGTAGCCGTCAGCGCCCTCGAGCAGATACTTTTGCACCGTCAGCATGTCCTCGCTGAACATGAACGTCGTCACACCCAGTCCGAGCGTCAGGGGAATGCACCTCTTCAGAAACCCCATGAAGTCGAAGGGTTTTGGTTTGGACTTCCACTCGGAGCGAGTGAGGTGGAGGGCGATGCCAAACGCGAGCAAGGCACCCAGGAGCAGACCTGCTAGGCCAGCGGTCGCTCCGCGGTTTGCGGGGGCTACCAACAACACGAGGACCAGACCAACTCCGATCACCAGACTGACGTCGCTCGCTACTCTCGCAGCCCCTAGCTCTAGGAATCGTTGCTTCCCCTGAAGAACCCCGAACAGGGCGGGTGTGGCTGCCGATACCATGGCCAAACCAAGAGTGAGCCACAGTATCCATGGTCCGGTGAGCTTGTAGGTGGCCATCAGTGAGTTCTGAAAGATCTGGCACAGAACCCCCATGATGACCCAGAAACCCAACATGCATTTGAGCAATCCTCGCAGTGCGCCGGAGACTTCCTCATCGTCTTGCAGCGCGCCCGACCGGGCCGCCAGCTGAGCGAAGGCTGTTTGCATTCCAATGAACGGAATGCAGAGTTGCGCCTGAGCTTCCCGCATGGAGATGAAGGAACTATAGGTCTCTGATGGATTGAGGTGATTCGCCGCCGGAATAAAGTGGCCTGCGAGTTTCTGAAGAAGCACTCCAAAAAGGCCTCCTCCTGCCGTCGCCAACAGTAGCCAGGTGCTCTGCCGAAAGAATGCAAACCGACTCAATCCAATCCCTCCAAAAATCGCGTCAGGAGATCGGTTCCCCGCTCGAGTTGGCGGATCGCGATCCATTCATCGATCGTGTGGGCTTGGGCGATGTCGCCCGGGCCGAACACCACGCTCGGAATGCCCGCTTGGCCCAGCACCCCCGCGTCGCTGAAGTAGTTCACTCCGGCCGGGCGGGTTTGTCCGGCCAGGCTCATCAGTCGCTTGACCGGAGCTAGCTCCGGATCGGTTTCCAGAGCGACTGAGGGGACACCCTTCCAGTCCTTCAGAATGACATCGCAACCCTCGGACTTCAAAAACGTCCCGATCTCTCGGATGATTTGTGCGTCCTTTTCGCCGGGTAGGGTGCGCCGATCAACACGGATTTCGCACTGGTCCGGCACGATGTTGGGCTGCTTGCCGCCGGTGATCATGCCGACATTGACCGTGGCAGATCCGAGCAGGGGATGACGGCGCTTCTTGAGCTGTCGGGCGTACGGTCCCTGCAGGAGGGTCACTACTTTCGCCATCGACTCAATGGCGTTCTCACCGAGCTCCGGCTGGGAGCTGTGAGCGGCGCGTCCACGGGTCTCGGCCCGGAGCCAGAGATCTCCTTTGTGGGCCGTGATCACCTTTAGACAGGTGGGCTCGCCCACAATCGCGAAATCGGCCTGGAACTTCTGTCGGGCTAACGCTCTTGATCCCGATTGGCCATTCTCCTCGTCCACCAATCCTACAAAACTGATCTCGGTATGGTCAGGACGTCGGAGGCCTTGGGTCAGGCGCAGGACGGCGGTGAACATGGCGGCCACCGATCCTTTGGTATCGCAGGCTCCCCGTCCGTAAAGTCGGCCGTGCTGCAGGACTGGTTTGAGCTGGGATTCATCTTGGATGGTGACCGTATCCAAATGGGGCGCGAGCAGGATTCGAGACCGAACCTTGCCTTTGGGCTTCAGCCGGACGATCAGGTTCGACCGCGACGGAAGCACTGGGGAGAGTTTGGCTTCGAGGCCCGCCCGGCCGGCGATCTCCAACAAATGTTGGGCCACGCGATGTTCACCCGTCAGCGGATGGTCGGGCGTGGTGAAAGCCGGATTGATGCTCGGAATAGCGATCAAGTCCCGCAGGAGCTGGGCGACGGGGCTCATGGCGTGCGAGAGGAGGCTCTGCGGCTCTTGGCCCGTTCCCGCAGAAACTCGAAGACCGCGGGGAGGACGGACAGTACAATGATCGCGAGCATCACCAGAGTGAAATTCTTCCGTACGAACGGGTGATCGGCGAAGAAATAGCCCGCGGGCACGAAGAGGCCTACCCAGAGCAAGGCACCCAGCACGTTGTAGAGGCTGAACTTGGCGTAGCCCATGCGGCCCATCCCGGCCACGAATGGGGCGAAGGTGCGGACGATGGGCACGAAGCGGGCGAGCACAATGGTCTTCGCTCCGTATTTTTCATAGAACGCATGCGTGCGATCCAGGTGCTCTTTCTTGAGAAAACGAATCTTGTCCCCGCGGAAGATTTTGGGCCCGAGCCACACGCCACACCAATAGTTCACCATGTCCCCTAGGATGGCAGCGATGGGGAGGAAGACTAGCAGCGGCCAGAGATTCAGGCTGCCTCGAGCGGCAAAGGCTCCGAGCGCAAACAGCAAGGAATCGCCGGGCAAGAAGGGGGTGACGATCAATCCGGTTTCGCAAAAGATCACCAGAAACATCAGCACATAGAACCAGACCCCGAACTGAGAGATCAGTGAGTCGAGGTGTTTGTCGACGTGCAGAACCAGGTCAATGAATGTTTGGATCCATTCCATGATATTAAATCCCGCGAAAACTGAGCTGGGTTAAGGGAGAAGGCAAGGCAGAAGGGGAGGGAACCGCGGATAGGGGATTTGACAGATTTCGGGAACTTATCCTAAGGCCGCCTTCCAGCCTGGCACAGATCTCCATCGCGGTTTAACAACTCGGGTGTCTTGCCATCGGTTTGTTGGGGGATGCCAAACCCGCAGGGTTCACAGAGATTTGCCGGGGGTGCCGGCACCCCCGGAATTGTTAAAAAGACACGAGCATCGCGCAGCGATGCCACCGGCCTCCGAAGCCGCTCCATCCTCCTCAAGAAACCCAGTCCGTTCGTCAGTCCATTCGTCGACTGGTAGCACGCCTTTCAGGGGGCTGTTGTATAGGGGGCGATAGACCGGGGGGGTCGCGACGCTCCACGCCCCGGCTCATCTCTTCGAACCCTGCGGGCTCTCGGCGGCGGATTCAGGAACTCAGCCGAAATCCCTGGTTCCAACGGCCGTTTCTCCCTGGATAGCCTGGGTGTGGCGTGAAGGAAAAGCGGTGGCATGCCCTGAGCATTACCCACAAGTTCGGAGGGCTTCCTCCCTATCCCAACGGGATTGCGCCTCAAAGCCCAGGGTTGGGAGGAACGAGCTACCCTGGGGAAAACGCCATAGAATCCACAACCCCATCGTGGGTTGCGAACCCTGT
>JAEUHE010000156.1 GCA_016793885.1 Verrucomicrobiales bacterium | reverse complement strand
ATTGTAGCGTGGGCCGTCTCGGCCCATGGGGTGTGGAATGAGGGAAGGGTGAGGGTGCAAGCCCGCTGCGCTCGGGGGGAAGGGGAATCGTCCAGCATGGACGACGCTACAATGTAGTGTGGGCCGTCTCGGCCCTTTCTTCCTCGACCGAGATGCGTGTGCATCAAGCGGTTGCTTTTTGTTCTAGCGGGCTTTGCCAGCAGAATGGCCAGCGATGGAGCTACTCCTGAGTAGCTCTGGATAAGGGTGGCGGTACTCCGCCACCGCTCGCTAACGCGGACTGGCTTCAGCGCCTTAGGCTCATAACCGATAAAGATTATGAAGCCAAAATACCGATTGTATCGACGGGGTGCCAGCGGTCGCTACTATGCTCAGGACCGTGCCACCAACAAGCAGGAGAGTCTCGGGACTTCCGACAAAGCCGAGGCAGTTCGACTACTCAACGCCAAAAACGAATCCGCCTATCATCCCGCTTTCAACATTCACCTCGCCAAGACTTACCTTTCAGCGGCGGATCCAACCGTTGCGACGCGAACTTGGAAGGATGTGATGGATGCCCTTGTGAGATCCAAAGCCGGGAAGGATGCAAGCACTGCCGCGCGATATGAACGAGGACTCAAGCAGCCTGCACTTGATACGTTCCGAGATCTACCTGTGCTCCAGACACAGCCAGAGCACATCCTCTCCGCGATTCAGAAGGGGACGGTTTCCACGAACAACTACCTCCGCCGGTTGCATAGCTTCGCTCATCAGATGGGCTGGTTGCCTTGGCCGGTGCTGCCTGTGAAGCAATGGCCTCGGATGAAGTTCAAAGAGAAGCGCGGTGTGACACTGGACGAACATCAAAGGCTCGTCGCCGCCGAAACGGATCCGGAGCGCAAAGCCTTCCTTCAACTCTTATGGCATGTTGGGGCATCTCAGATCGATTGCGCGTCGTTGGTTGCGGAAAACATCGACTGGACCAAGAAGACGATCAGCTATCGCCGCCGCAAGAACGGGATGCTAGCCATCCTCCGATTCGGGGATGAAGTGGCGTCGATTCTCCAGACATTGCCGAGGAGTGGGCCGCTCTTTCCGAATTGGTCCGAACTTCGATCTGAGGAGAGAGCGGCGAAATTCCACTCGAGGTGCAAGAGCCTGAGAATTTCAGGCATAACTCTTCACTCTTACAGATACGCATGGGCAGAGCGAGCTAAATCCGTGGGATATCCCGAGCGATTCGCCCAGGAAGCGCTGGGACATTCGAGCGCGGCGGTTCACCGTGCCTATGCCAAGCATGCAATTGTGGAATTGCCGCCACTCGAGGAATATGAACGGTGACAGTGCCGTAGGGAACTCCCGCGATGGGAAACATTGGGGTCAAAACTGACTCGATTGCGATCATTCGCAATCGTGTACAGCGTATTCAACCCTGAAAAACTCCGCTTCGTGCCTTGCTGTCGAGACCTCGAATGTCGTAACAGTGGAATCGGCAGTTGTTTGGGCTACGAAGTCCCATTCGC
This sequence comes from Verrucomicrobiales bacterium, assembly GCA_016793885.1. Classification (NCBI taxonomy): domain Bacteria; kingdom Pseudomonadati; phylum Verrucomicrobiota; class Verrucomicrobiia; order Verrucomicrobiales; species Verrucomicrobiales bacterium. The sequence goes on along the minus strand of JAEUHE010000156.1, from coordinate 5,010 downwards.
CGCTAGTGATGTTGCGCGATCTTACTAAAACGTAGCGTCTGTCTGGGGCGGACCTCCAACTGAGAGTAAGGGTGCCGTCCTTGTTCTGCCGATGAACGATTGAGAGGGGTGGCTCGCTCACAAGGCACAGGTTGATGGCTGCATAGTCGAAGTCGCCAAACTCCGCATCCTGCCCATCGAAACTTTGAACGAGCCCAAAAATCAGTGGGTGAGCTCGAGGTGATTGGTCGATCTGGATCGGGCTGCCACCCGAGTAGTTCGTAAAATCGCAAAGACTCACCCTGCCGGTTATGGAGTACCAAGAGCCGTCGGAGGGTATTTCGATGTTGAACTCCTTCGGAACGAATAGCGCAGGTAGGTCTGCAGGATTCGCTCTTGGGTCTGGTTGGATTACGAGAACGTTCACGGAATTGTTTCCACGCTCGGACCTAGCCAGGAATTCGACTTCTAAGGCCAACGGGACGCCATTGGTCAAGGGGACCACAATCCAATTCGTCCAGAGATGAAAGACAAAGCGAGAGGTGTCCGCGTTAATAAACTGCACGCTTGTCCGGATAAAGGGTTGCTGGTAGTAGGGATCCTCTATCGCTTCGAACCCTAGGCCGATTGTAGCTTTTTCCCCGGGCTTTCCGCTTAGGTGCCACCAACCATTCGTTAACGAAGGATCCGCATTTCGAAGTTTTGTCTCCTCGCGAGCTGAAGCTGAGCATCCGATAAGATGGCAGTAGCATACAACGCAGATCCACAATGTTCCTGCCCTACGCGCTAGAGTATTCATTTGGTAGTGTAAAATGAGAGGCTAATAAAGGAATCCTATTCTGCAACTGCCATGGGCAATCGGTAGGTAGATCCGATCTCAGTTGGTTTTATTTGTCGGCTTGTGTGACCTCCGTCCATACCTCGTTGGCTGCTGCCTGCATCTCTGGCAGCGCCTTTTTCATCTCCTGGCCCAGAGCTCTGCTTTCGACACAGAAGGCGGAAATCTGGCTTTGAAGCTTTAGTTCCTGGTCGCCAAACTGCTCCACTGATTTGCCGTTGATGGCACCCTCGGCTTCGATACTCGCAGCGAGCGCCCGCGTTGCCTCAATGTAGCGACAATAGGAGTCAAAGAGCGATACCCTCCCTCGACTTAGGTTCGTCAGTTGGTTAAAAAGCCCATAGAGGTTGAGTCTCGGCGAGAGTCTCAATTCCAGTAAAGCAGCGGCCCCTTCGTTGAACGCTAACTCATCGATAGGAAACCTCCGAAGGTCCATCAAGTCGCGTGCAGTGTGCAGACTGTTTGTGAGGCTCTGATATGCCTCGCGCATCGTTCCCGAAGCCTCGCGGACGGGGTCTAGGAACTGTCGGTTGGCGGTTGTCGACGGATTTGCTTGCAGTGCGGGTCGCAGATTTAATCCTGCCGAGTTGGTTTGAGGGAACACTGGGAGTTTTGCGGCCAGGTCGGTGTTGCCTCGGATTAGTGCAGCCATCTTACCAAGTTTTACAGCGAGCGCTTCCGCGTTCTGGCGAATCTCACTTAGCTGGGTGATATAGCCCTCCCAAGCGCGGATCAGGCGCAGCGCAGAGTTCATTCGCGTTACCGCCTGACTCTTCTTCCTGGCCTCCGCGTTATCCGCCGCCGTGCCTATTCCTCGCCAAAGCAGACCGCCCAAGATGACCACAGCCAAGGCGAACATCCAGCTTCTATGCTGCTGAAGTGCCTTTGGTATGAGGGAGATACATAGAACCAGTGCAAGGCCAACCAGGAGATATAAGAGCAGCAGCAGGCCGTTGTTCTCTGGTGGAGCCCAGACCAAAAGCCCACAAACGCTCAAAGCCAGGATAGAAGCAAACGACCACAGGCCTTGCCTTTGTTCGAAGAGTCCTTTTGCTGGTGAGGGTGACGGAACGGGGTCGTCAGACATGTCAGACATATACCTTCCGACGTGTCTGATTATCGTTACATTCAGAAAAAAAGTAGCGATTAAATTACGTTTTAATTTTGGCTTACTCGGCCGTTTCGATCTAGTGTAACTAGTTGTTCAAGAACAACTTCCAAAAAATCGTCCTTGGCGGATGTGAGCATTTTTCGAACCTTTGGATCTGCTTCCGTTTTCAACGCGTCATAGAGCTTCGTGAAGACTTCTACGACGGCGGCCTCGTAGCTCAAGAATTCCGATCGCGGTCCTGCGCCGACCCCAGTTAGGTCTTTCAGAGCGTTCCCTGCCATCTGGTTCTCCGAGTCATCCATCATACTCAGAGTATCTTATGGCACACTTAACGGACCGTTTCAACTTTGCATCAACGGGGGGAGGGGCGTCGGATTGGCGCTGCGCGTCTCGCTCTGCCGTGGACTTGTCATCAAGTTAATCTGTGGCAACGGGCCTGAGTGTGCTCCGCAGTTTCGGGGGTGATGGCGAGGTGAGTGGAGGGTCTCCGGCCGCAGGAGGGCCCGAGCTGATCGCTCGGAGCACGCCCAACTGATCGTTCACCTTGACATATCTTTCGATGCAATACGCGGGGAACTTGTGTTGGGAGTGTCCGATCAAGCTATTTTGAACGAACTAAATCACCAACCAAACTTGTAAGCTTGTCGATGGCGGATTTGCGTCGTTCCACATCCAGCAGCTGAAGAGCGGAAAGAAGGGAAATGATCGGCTTTCTTAGCTCACCACTGGGATCATCGGCTGTTCGCTTAAGCTCTACTAAAGTGTTCATGAACTTGAAAAGTGTCGGGCTTGGTAGATCACGTGCGTTGGCAACGCTGTTAAGGTACATACGGCTAACACACAATTCCTTCGCGGCACGGACTTGACGCCAGCAAAGTTCCTCCATCCAATCTTTGAATTGAGCTGCGATCGCTAAGCGAAGACGCTCAATTAGATCCTGGTCTAGCATGGAATTACCCTGGTAAATAGGTAACAACTCATGCTCTGCGAGGCCAACTCGGAGTGCGAGATCCTTAACCGGCCAATCCACCGCCATTACGATTGCTCGGATCCGTTTTGAGGCGTCTGTCATGGGTAAGGCATTGCGCGATCGATCACGTGGTTTATGATCGTCGCCCTGGGGCTTTGTATGGCCTTTGTCATTAATTCCGTTGATATTCCTGCTCATCTAGCTCGCTCCATCCGTCTCTTTTCGTTGTGCTGAGCTTCTGGTCGGTGATGAAAACTCAAGTCACCGGCCGGTATCCAGCTCAATCCGCATTACTATCCGCTCCACAGCAGCTAAACGGGAGACTGTGAAGTCTCCTGAACCAGTTCATGAAAACCCCCTGTGAACAGATCAGCAAAACCCTTAGGTTGGTCAGGGTGGATGTAGGTAACAAAGAGGGCTAGAGGGGTAATCTTACCGGTTAAGATAGCTGAAATCAACAGGATGTAATGGGGGGGCGCTCCTCGGAGCGGAAAAACTTGTGCGCTAAGGATGAATTGCAGAGCTTGCGTGTCCTTAATGGCTCATCTCTCGCCTCTCGGTTGGGAACACATAACCTGACTGGTGACAATCTCTGGAGACCAGATGCGGGTATCAAAAAAGGGCGCTTACGACCTCTCAGCCCCATGCTCAGGTCGTTTCAATCAGTTCCTTAACCTGCAATTTAGTCCGTTCCACGAGTGTCCCCTTACGGTGTGGTCCCAGGCCTACGCCTCAGTTCACAGCGTTACAGCATTTTGGGCGCCGCCGACAGGCGGGCATGAATCATTGCAAAAGTTGATCTGACGTTGGCAACGAAGAGAAGTTAATCACTTCCGGATTTTACGAGTGTTCTGGGCGACGGCCTGCACAAAACATACCTCGGACGAAGATGTAGTATCCCAGGCTAGGCGGGGGGATTCGTGTGTACGTAATCCGAACCACTCCCCGTTGCGCAGTATCACCGGACACCCATCACCTCCAAAAGCAGCTTGAGCTCGGTCGTTTTCAGAGTTCGACGCTAAGGTCCATGAGTCAAAATAAACTTCGCAGAGGTCGCCCTGTAGTGGTTGTCGTCTAAAGTAGACTTTAGGATAGCGAAGAGTCACACCGATGAGAAATTGTCTTTCTACGTCGCGGGGTGTTTTTATGACCGAGAGCGAAGTTCCCGAATAATAGAAGTGCGAGGAATCTGGCGAGGATTGAGTTTCACTCAGGCTTAACTCTCCGTTTGTGCGCACACCATTGATGTTGCATTCGTAGAAGACACGGGGTAATTGGCTCTCAGCGGAGCAGGGCTGTCTACTAACAGCTAACAGCGATATTACGCAAGCAGCAATCATAGGGCAACGTATCATTAGAGAATGCGCAAGTATCATGAGGTTGTTTGTAACATAAACGCGGTGCCTGAGCAAATGGGGGCGGAAGAGAAGGTCTTAATCTCGTGCCGAGGCCATGATTGAGCCCTTTGCTATCTACGCAGCAACTCCAGGTTTGCCATTAGCGGCGGATCAGATCCCTGTTATGTAGCGCTGTGAACTTAACGGTGAGCGTGGGACCAAACGGTGCTGGAGAGATAAAGGAGAGAAGCACCGTGGAGACGGAGAGAGAGTGACTTGATGCGCCGAGAGGATTTGGGACATACTGCCCGATTCAAATTCGCGAAGAACAACTCAAGGGATCTCGGCCTGTGTGTCCGCGCGGTTGTCCGGGGAGGGTTCACCGGCATGACCATTACTTTCGCTATGCCGACCCCGAAGGTGTGGAGCAAGAGCGGATCGAGCGTTACCGCTGTTACCGCTGCGGCCTGACTCTCTCAGTCCTCCCGTCCCATCGACTGCCCTACCGGCCGATTCGTGTCGAACGGCTGGAAGCTGATTTCGACTGTCGGGCGGGGATCCAAACCCAAGGTTTGGACCCACCGCCCCGAGCCGTGGAGGCAGGCTGCCTCCAGCGAGCGTGGAGTTGCTTCGTTTCGCGGATCGGTATTCTCAAGGAGGCTTTCGGACAACTGATTGAGACCCAGATTTCCAAAGGCCCCCCTCTGTGGAACCAACTTCGCCAGGCGATGAACTCGGTGGCTAAGATGCTCCATTTTCTCTCCGAGCACCATCA
>JAEUHE010000155.1 GCA_016793885.1 Verrucomicrobiales bacterium | reverse complement strand
ATGAGTTGTATCTAAAACAGCTCGAACAACGCAAAGCTCCCATCGCAAAACGCGCTCGCCAGATCGCTCAAGAAATGGCGGCCTAACCTAAAAAATACCTTGATTGGTTCACCTCAGCTGTTGGCTAATTTCTTTGAACCCGCTGGGTTCGGGCCTCCCGCCGCCAAGGCTGGAAACTCGAGTCTTGCCCAACTTGTCCAGTCCGGGCTTGTGGAGATCAAGGTCAGTGTCCTGTGCCTCATTGAAGCTCTCGCGCCGTCTCAACGTCCATTCTTTCATGCACATTTCTCGCCGATTGTCGCTCGCGTGGTCTTGTCGTTTGCTTCCTTTGTTCCTGGCTTGCCTGTTCGCTGGCTGGGATCTCACCGCCGCTCCCGCGACGGTGGCCAGCCTCGGTCCCGGCGTGAATCTCGGCAATGCCCTGGAAGCGCCTCGAGGAGCGAACTGGGGAATCCAATTGGAGCCAGGGTATTTCAGCATCATTAAGAAAGGCGGATTTCATCATGTCCGCTTGCCGGTCCGGTGGTCCGACTACGCGGCCGCGCAGGCTCCGTACAGGATCGAACCGGACTTCCTGCAGAAGGTGGATGGCCTGCTGGATGAGGCGCAGCGAGTGGGATTGAAGGTGGTCCTGAACGTCCATCATTACGAAGGCATGGATCAGGACCCCACCAACCACGTCGATCGGTGGGTGGCGATCTGGCGACAGTTGGCCGAGCATTGTCAAAAGCGTCCCAGCTCACTCTTCTTCGAGCTTCTGAACGAGCCGCATGCCCGGCTCACCGAGGACGCTTGGAACCATTTCTTCCCGAGGGCACTGGCCGCAGTCCGCCAGACGAATCCTACGAGGATCGTGGTCGTGGGTCCGGGGAACTGGAATAACATCGGTGCTTTAAGCAAATTGAAGCTCCCGGAAAGCGATCGGAACTTGCTCGTGACGGTTCACTACTATCTCCCGTTCCCGTTCACGCATCAGGGGGCCGAGTGGGTGAAGGATTCCGACCGCTGGATGGGACGCAAGTGGACTGGCTCGGACGAGGAAATGCAGGCCTTGCGCAAGGATCTCGAGGGTGTCGCGTCTTGGGCGAAGGAACACGGACGTCCGATCTATGTGGGAGAGTTTGGGAGCTACCAAAAAGCCGATGCCGAATCGCGTTCGCGCTGGACGGCTGCGGTCGCTCGAGAATGCGAGCGGCGGGGTTTCGACTGGGCCTACTGGGAGTTCGGCGCCGGCTTCGGCGTTTACGATCGCGAAGCCCGCCAGTGGCGGGAGCCGCTCATGAAGGCCTTGTTTCCGTAAGTAGCTTCCTGCTCGTTTGGGTTGCGCCCGTTCATCGCTGTCTTCGTGTTTGTGGTTGCGGTCTTGACGAATCGCATTTGCTGTCGAGTAGAGTGCGCAAGAGAAATCTATGAAGCCCTTTTCCCTTCCGCGGTGTGGTGCACAGTTGCGTCGTTGGACTCCTCTTGGCCATCAGCTCAGGCTCCTCCTCCGTAGATCCGGATGGATGGGCCTGGTCCTGATCGCCGTAAGCAACTCGTTCGCAGCAAACGAAAAAGGCCTCGGTGGACGAGAGATCCGGCCGATTCTTAAGTCTTCCCCCCCTCGGGATAGTCGAGTGCGTCAGGAGGCGCTTGGCTTTTCTTCCCTTGCTCTCCTGGCCGATGATCCCAAGATGTTCGGCCAGGTTAAAGGAATTCCAGACTCTGCCCAGCCGAGGAATGACCTCAACCTCTCTCCTTTCAACGATTACGATCGTGTTGTCATTACGGCCATTCGAAAGAGTTGGTGGAGACTATGCAGGAAGTCTGCCCAAACGTCCAAGACGGGGCGCGTTGTTTTGACCTTCAAACTTCGGTTTGACGGAACGATCGGCGATCTAAAGGTTCAGCGGAGTGAGGTGCCTGAATCGCAAGTCATCCTCTGCAAACGCGCGGTTCTCGAGGCTGGGCCCTTCAAGGCATGGACTAAAGCGATGCATGAGAAGGTTGGAGCGGACAATCGCCCGGTCACGATGTCCTTTGATTACGAACCGGAAAAGTCAGAGAATCCCTAAAGGCGTAGGCTCGCGGTTGCTTTAGGATGTTCGATTTCGTTTTCGAGCTTCTAGGGAGTTGCGGATCGGAGTTCAGACCAGAAACGCCAAGGGTGACCACGGATTTCTCGGATGACACAGATGGAAAAGCATGGGGAGTTTCTCACCTTGCCGTTGGGAGCCCGAACCCGCAGGGTTCACAGACATTAGCCCGGGGTGCTCGCACCCCGGGAACCTTCAAAAATTTGGAGCATCGCGCAGCGATGCCACTGGCCTGAGGCGTGCGTATTCTGATCCGTTCGTCAGTCTACTCGCCGGCTGGTGGCACGCCTTTCCGGGTGCAGGAGAACGAGGGCCGACAGGCCGGGGGTGTTTCTGCTCGCCACGCCCCGGCTAATTTCTGTGAACCCTGCGGGTTCTGGGCGAGGGATTCAGTGGATCACTCGAGGAAGCAAGGATCTCCTACCTGGGAGGCTAGGGGGTAAGTATGGACATGGATCAACGATGGGGTTCGGTTGTCGATGTGGATGGCTGGGCCGCCGGACGCGTGGGGAGAGGCGCTGTAAGTTGCACCGTCGGGCTGGAGGGCCAACCCACCATCGCCGGACCCACTGCGAATGACGAGCTGCGCTTGCGCCAGCTTCGACCGAGATTGTTATCGAGAAAACCGACCAGCGAAGAAGGATCCCGCTCATAAATGAGGGGTATGCGCCACGCGACGTCGGCGCTCGGCACGGGAGGGGAAACCGACACCACCACGTTTGAACCCGCCTCCACGGCCACCCAGTCGCTGGTTCCTTCGCCGAGCATCCAGAGTGGGGGCCAGCCTTCCGCGCCTTGGAGCTGCACCGTCCCCACGCCGAATTGGATCCGCCGTCCTCCCGGGTTGGTGATCCTGAACAGAGCCAAAGTGCCTCCGGACGCATCGTTTGTTTGGCAGACATAGGTGACCATCAATTCACCCGCACCTGTCCCGGGCTGTCGGACGAGTGTCCAAATCAGGATGAGGGAGATCAGGCCAAGTACCACCCTCCGCATCCAGAGCTTAAGCCGTCGATTCTGAGCGAGGACTCTCATGGCATAACCGGGAGGATGGTGGCGGGAGCATTTAAGGGAAAGAAGCTTCGGAGCCGCGCGGGATTCGAAAGCGGAATGGCTTAACTCACCCGAAGAAACAGCCGTTGGAATCCTTTTTGACGATCTTCAGGGCGGCGGCGAGCGACTCAGCCTCCGGCTGCGGTGGATAACTGTGCCATTTGAGGTCGGCGCGTTTCCAGAACAGGAGCCAGACGTTCCGTCGGCGCACATATCGTATCTTGGCGATGGGTTCCTCGACAGTTTGGCCTGGGCGGTTGAACCGGGGCCTCACGAAGAACAACTCAATGGCGGAGGCCGAGAAGCGCTGGCCTTCGCGCATTAGATGGCGAAGGTTCAGCGGCGGACGTTTGGTTGACCAAAAATGCTTCTCTAAAGTGATCGTGTGCTGGGCGACTTCTTCCTGAGTGAAAGCCATAGATTTGCTTTGTAAAACGGCGTCCTATCCAACAACGCAACTTGCTGAAGTCTCCGATAGAGGGTTCAAGAATGGAAGGTCAAAGCATCCACAACCCACTGCCAGCACTTCGTTATTGTAGACGATGAGACTTCAGTTGGAGTGCTGAAATGGCCGTGTCCATGCTATGCGAGCCGGCGATATCGGGTAGGGCGAGATTTGACCGCGAAGCGTTCCGATGAGGATTATAGTTCTGATTTCCACTCGCGCCCTGGTAGGCCAGGGCCGTCCGTGCTTACCTCGTAGCCGCGTCCACAAGAGCCCATGCGTCATCGATCAGTTAGTGGCTTTCTTGGAGTTGTTCACTCATCTCCGGCAGGCGAGCGCGAAGGGGCTCTCATTTGTTCAGAATCTCCTCTGTGCTCCCTAGGCTCCTCCAGGTCTCCTTAAGCTCAGCTAGTTCTTGAGCCTCAATTTGCGTCGTCGGTTCGATGCCACGACCACTTCCGTATTCATAACGCCAGTAGCTCCCGTCGGAAGTGCTTATCCCGAGGTGAACTCGGGTTGAAGGATTTCCGTAACTCACCACCCACTCAATCCTGGCTCCATCCTTAGGACTTCCACCTTTCGGTTTCTCCATCGAGCGCCGGTTGGCTTGAAAGGAGGCGATGCGTTCTTCAAGCCTGAAGGGTTGGTCATGCAGCTTGCACCAAAACGTTCCTAGGACGATGCTGGACATGTCGTCTGCCGATACATTTCCCTTCTGCAGGAAGAACTGCGCGAGCGCAGAATTTTTTCGAAGACCCCATTCATTTCTCATCCACAAGCCCAGGCCCATGTGGAACTGAGCCATTTCGATTTCGTTTCGCATCGCTTTGATGCTGGCTAGATCACTTGAGCGGAGTGTTTTGGCTAATATCCGATGGGCGTCATCGAGGTTCGCAGGAATCTGTGCCCTGCTGGGATGGGAGGAAACTGAGGAACAAGACGACAGTAATAAGCCAGCAAGCACAAGGGCAATGCGGAGCAAAGCATTTGCCCATGGCGACCTTGGGTTGAGTTCTTCGCTAACTCCTTGCCGGAACTTCAAACGGTTTGCGTCGCGCATTCGGGAGATTAGAGTCTTTGAAGAGGATGTCATACCGGGACCTTTTTGCTTATCTCTGCCAACCTTCGATCTTGAATATCCGTTCAGCGAGCTTGCGTTCGGGACTAGCGGAGTCGGGCTGGAACCAGACTTCGAATCGGGCAGCATACGGCTTGCCCCAATCACCCTCATAGATTGTGAATCCCGCCTTGGTTCCAAATCTCTCTTCTGACTGGGGTGACCAAGTCATGCGGGTTTTCGATGACGCGGCAAGTCGGGCACTCGAAAGTGGCGTGCCCTGAGTTAGTTCGAAGGCCTTTAGGTAAACCGCGCCCGGCTCGCCGGGATTCAGAGCGTAAACCACGCCGTAGATGCCAGGTTGCATGCCGGTCAGCAATCGGAACGGGTGACGATTCGTGCCGGCAAGTTGAACCGCCAGTTGACGAGATTTCGCTCGAGCCTTCGCCAGGGTGGCTTCGGGTTGCTTCTCAAACTCTGAAAACTCGCTTTGAAGCGCGCTCAGGGTAGCCTTGGTGATGCGGCGCTCGGGTTTGCTCGATTGCTCGAAGATCTCGACCCACACCCCCCCACACTCAATCATCACCCGACTCTCATGTAGGTCGTTACCCAGCGTCAACTTAGGTGTCACTGATTTCGATCCTTCCTCCACATGCTGGACCTTATATCGACTCCATTGCTTTCGGTCCAGGCAGAGCAGGCAGCGAGTTTGGAAACGGGCATCCCCGCTGAACTCGGAGATGTAACCGTGCAGTGTATCTCGGGGTTCCCCTCCATAGCTCCAGCGTCGTGCCGCGAAACGGTTGCCCTGCTCGATGAATACATGCCAATCCGGCGAAGCCTCAAGGTAGTCAGATAATGTCTGTGCGTGGTCCGTTGCTGCCCGGCGCAAAGAAGGCATCTCCGGAGCGAACTCAACCTGGTCTCCTCCCGGGAGGGCTAGGGCTTGGCGGACAGCACTCTGGAATGGGTCGGTGCTCTCGTTGATTTCGAGCTTGTTCACGGCACTTTCGCCGCTCTCCGGTTCGGCGACTTCGATGTTCTCCGGAATCATCAAATTGTCGGCGAAGTGGTCCTCGGAGGGCCCGAACATCGAAGAAAAAAGCAAGGCTCCCAGAGCCAGGATTGTCAGCAAGCCCAATCCGCCCAGCCTCAACAAGGCGAATAGCGTCGCCTTCCATCGCCTTTCATAAAGTCTGACACCGCATTGGATAAGAAGGTAGACCAGGGCGACCCCCACTCCGGCCAGGGAAGGCCAAGTCAGGATTGCCAACCCCTTGAACGCTGTCGCTAGCAGCAAGAAACCCAATGACCCGCCGCCCAAGAGCAGTGGCATCCAGGTCCGCTGAGCGAAAAGTAGCCGGCCTTCACGGGGAGGCCCTGAGTTCGATGGTTCGGTTTCCATGGTACTTTCGGGCCCTAGCGTCGTTTACTTCCCTGAAAGGCGCAAGCAGGTCCACGAGCAAGTATTCCGAACGGCGTCTGCCTCCAATCCATCCCTTAGCCAGCCTGCCGGTTCAACCTCTTCCCCACCGAACGGAACGGGGCCCGAGTTTTAAACCGCGATGGACCCAAGGGACCCGATGGGGAACAACCGTCGGAAATTTCAAACGCCAAAACTAGTCCTTTCCTGGTAGGTTTCCCCGAACTCTGCACGCCTTCCAGGTTTCGCGTGGTTGGCTTGTTTAGCGGGCCATTGAGCTGAGGTTAATCACCTTCGCCCGGCTGGGTGGCGGTGCCGTGCGGGTTGTCATCCTTGGCCGCTTCGTCCTTCTCGCGCTGCCGATTGACGTCGCGTTGCCAGAGGAAGCCGACCAAACAGATGGCGCCAATTAACCATCCCGTCCAACCGAGGAATTCAATGATTTGCCACATTTGGTTCGATGTCAGTGATACTTTGAGGACGATAACCAGAACCTATCCGGACGGACCCTGTTCCAACGCGAACGGCGATCGGGGCTGCCAGCCTTTGATCTCCGGCTGTGGCTAAAGCTATCGCCGTAAGGCGAACGCGAGCACCATCACGCCGATGGCGATCATCCAGGATCCGGCAATCCGAAGCGCGATCTTGAACCATTTTGCCGCTCCCAGCAGACCCACATAGATGGCCACGTCAGCCACGAGGACGTTCAGACTGATCCAATTCGCCACCAGAACCTTGTTCGCCGAGGACGCCGAGCCGCTTTCCACGCGTGAATCCAGTCCCAGCGCCAACGCTCCACAGCCGAAGAGAGCGGTCAGAACACTCCGAGGAGGGATCTTCTCCAACGCGAGGAGGGCGGCAGGAACGAGGGCGATCCCGATGAGGATCGTCGGATGCACCGTCTCGACCCACCCGGTGGTCGTCAGAAACAAACCCAGGGCGGAGAGAGGAATGAAGGCGAACATGGGGAACCTCAGCTCGGATTGCTGGCCCCGTCCAGCCGTGAGGCCCAGCGCGAGCAGAACGAGCACATGGGTTGGGCTCAGCAGGGGGTGTAGGACTCCGTTGACGACATCTCCCGCTCCTGCGATCGGCGAATGGGCGTGAGCGATGCCAGGCAGGCCCGTCAAGATGAGGGCCACGAGTAATCGACCGATCCAAGGAAATGATGGCCTGACCATGGCTAAAGTAACCCGAACAGGAAGCCAAAGCCCACTGCGGCGATAATGCCGCCCCCCACGCGCACGGCAACTTTTCCCCAAGGCCAGCGAACCACCAGGCCCACCCCGATTCCGCACAAATGCAGCAATCCGGTGGCGATCACGAATCCGATGGCGTAGGCCAGGGCATTGTCCGACTTAGGCAGCTCGGTTCCATGTGCGTGTCCGTGGAAGATGGCGAAGATCCCGACCAGAACGGCAGCGACCCACAGGGGCGGCTTGAGTGCCAAGCCGACCATCGCTCCGAGCACCACCGCCGAAAGGGCGATGCCGGTTTCAACAGCCGGCAACGGCAGCCCTAGCACGCCTGCGGCACCGCCCAAGGCCATGACCACCGGGAATACCACCGGCAGCGTCCACATGGCTCGGGTGCCGAGAAAGGCACCCCACAGTCCAACGGCGAACATCGCCAGCATATGGTCGAGTCCGGTGAGCGGGTGCTTGAACCCACTGAGCACCCCACCGATCACTCCCGACTCGGTATGGGCCCCGGCGGTGGTGGGGAGCAGGATCAATAGGGTAAGAAACAAGGGGCCCCCCCGCAGGCAAGGAGTGGATGTCGTTTTCATGGCATTGATGAGGCTGCGTTCGGGGGAGAATGTAATCACGGCAGGCAAACCTTCAAGGACGGTCGGTGGGTCGACCAGCATTGCTTCTCCAACGTGATGGTGTGCTGTGCGATCTCTTCGTCGGTAATAGCCATATGCGTGCGTTAAAACGTGGTGCCCTATCAGCCAACTCAATTCGATCCAGTTTCCGATAGAGCAGTGCATAAAGGAAGGCCAAAGCATCCATCCCTCCGACGGGGGGGGATGATTAGAAGTGGGTGAGATTCAGACTGAATTCCGCGTGTGGGCTCCCGCGATGGTGCGGGCTTTCAGCCCTCGGCGTGTGTGAGGGATGGCCAGCTGGGGTTGGCACCCCAGGCTGGGATGGTGCTGGGCCTTTGGCCCGTGGAGTCTAACGCCACTGGTGGAGCCCCTACGGATCTGGGCTCACTCGTCTAAGCTGGGTTGCATCGGTCCAGTGAATCGTTGCCCTTGAGCGCCAACGGTGCGTCCCATCCCAGCCTGGGGTGACAAACCCCAGGTGAACATCCTCCGCCCATCAAGGGCTGAAAGCCCGGCACAATGCCACCGCTTCCGTCGCGAATTCACCACCATTCTCACCCACTTCAAAATCGTCCCCGAGGGGGGGCGGAGCGCAACCTGAATACTCACCCTCTTCAAATCCCACTCTCCCGACGGAGTCGGAATCCCATTGATCTCACTCATCGCTTGCCTCGGCTGGACTAGGCAGGCTACCAATCTCCCATGCACCCAGCTCAACTCCGCTCAAATCTGAACGAGCCTTGGCCCTTTCCGCGATGGACCTCACCGCTCCTCCTCCTGACCCTGATTCTGAGTTTCGCGCTTCCAGGGCTCGGCGCGCCCACCGACGATGTCTATCTGCTGGGGCCGGATTCACAGCCTCACGAAGGCGTGCCGCGAGGCAAAGTCATCGGCCCGCTGACCCTCGCCAGCCAGGTTTTCACCAACACCACCCGACACTACTGGGTATACGTTCCCGCCCAGTACAGCGCCAGCAAACCGGCCGCGCTCATGATCTTTCAAGATGGTCAGGCGTTCGTGAGAACCAATGGCGACTACCGGGTTCCGTTTGTCTTTGACAACCTGATCTACCGCCGCGAGATGCCGGTCACGCTGGCGGTGTTCATCAACCCTGGCCGACGTCCGGATCAGAAGGAATCCTCGCCCGAAGACTGGGGTGATCGGATCAATAACCGTCCGACGGAGTACAACGAACTCAACGATAACTACACCCGCATGATTGTGCAGGAGCTTCTGCCCACCTTGCAGAAGGACTACAACATTAGTGCCAACCCGGACGATCGAGCGATTGGCGGAGCCAGCTCGGGAGCCATCTGTGCGTTCACGGTCGCCTGGCATCGGCCTGATCAATTTCGCAAAGTGCTGAGCACGATTGGGAGTTTTACCAATATCCGGGGGGGGCACGCCTATCCGGATATGGTTCGTGCGAGCGAGCGAAAGCCCATTCGCATTTTTCTTCAGGATGGATTGAACGACAATCGAGGTCGCCGGAGGGATGGATCCTATGATCCGAAGTGGGATTGGCATACGCAAAACCGGCGGATGGTGAGCGCGTTGACTGAAAAGGGATACGACGTCAATTACTGCTGGGGTATCGGTACGCATTCCAACAAGCAGGGTGGGGCGATGCTGCCCGAGATGCTCCGCTGGCTCTGGCGCGACTACCCGCGTCCCGACGATCCCGCCGACGACTCAAATCGGAGCCTGCTGGGGCCAGCGACGCCCTAGATCGCCTGTGCTTACCCCGTAGCCGCGTCGTGAAGAGGCAATGGATTAGCGATGGACTCGATGGGGGGCCGTCGGAGTAAGAAAAGCAGGACTCTTCTTTCCTCTCGGACACCGCGTCCTTTGCGTCCATAGCGGTTCAACATCCCCCTCAATCGAACGGGACCGGAACCCAAGTTGTTGCCCACGGATCACGCGGATCACACGGATGGGAAGGAAAGAGCGGGGACCATTGCCGACGCTTTGTAGATACGCAGAGAAGACAAAGTGAAGGCCATGGAGAACCGGGATCCCATTCGTAATCGTATTCGACTCAACAGGGCTTCCTAGAGAGGGGGCGCTATGGAGCGCGGAGACATGTCTCCGCTTTTCCTACGCGCGACGGAGTGGCTGGGGGTGTTGTAGGTTAATGGGTGAGCGGGAGGGGATAGGGTGGCGTGAAGGAAAAGCGGTGTCGTGCCCTGAGCATTACCCACAAGTTCGGAGGGCTTCCTCCCTATCCCAACGGGATTGCGCCTCAAAGCCCAGGGTTGGGAGGAACGAGCTACCCTGGGGAAAACGCCATAGAATCCACAACCC
>JAEUHE010000154.1 GCA_016793885.1 Verrucomicrobiales bacterium | reverse complement strand
GGCTACGCGGGCCTTGAATTCGGGTTCGTGTCTTTTCCGTTTGGCTTTCATTATGTGTCGCTGTGGTTTGGGTTTAACACCCACACCCTTCAGCCACAATCATAGCTTAACCCCTGGCCCGGTTTTCGGGGTCCGCCTCACTTCACTATGTCATTAATTGATGCGCTGCTACTGGATCCACCAAGGATTGATGTGTGGGTCACCGTAAGATCGGGCGGTTCCGCCGGAATTTTGGGCACGGGCACGCAAAACGATCCTTTCACTGTTTTGGCGAACACTCCCGCCGATTTCGATGCTTTATGGGCCACGTCACCCACGACAAGAATCTCAAACAACAGCTGCGTTCATCTGGGGCCAGGAGTATTTCAAACCACGGGTTATTACGACGGTATTTCGGGGGGATGGCAGTTGCGCCCCGGCATCCGGATAGTGGGTTCCGGCATTGATGTGACGACCATCCAACTTGTCAATACCACTGCGTCCAAAAACATCTACGCGGTCGGACATGCTCTGACTACGAGTGCTGACTATTGTGAGGTCAGCTCGCTGACCATCGATTGTAATTTTTCGGCGAACAGCGGTGCTAGCTCATTTGGAGCTGTCCGGATCATGGGAAACCACTCGCGTGTCGTTCAGGTTAAGGTCAAAAACTGGGGAAGCAAACAATCCAGTGGGAATCTGGGTTACGTGATCGGTATGCTTACGGGCGACGGAACGAACCTCTCGAGTGCGGTGACGAACTGCGGGATCCAAGACTGCATCGTCATCGAGCCAGGATCGACGTGGACACGGCATATGACGGCGCTTCATGTTGGTTTCCCGGAAGGAAATTTTACGCAAGTTGATGGAACAAGCCCCTACATCAGAAACTGCTTTGTGGATGGCGGACGTACGACCATGACGGACGGAACGCCCGCAAATTACGCACGTGCGATGGCAATGGCATGGTGCAAGGGCGGCGTCGTTGAAGGAAACCAAATTCAAAACATTTTTCAGGGTGGTCCCTTCAGTACACTCGGGGCGGTCGATATCACTATAAGAAACAACACCTATCGGAACGTAGCGGCTGGACCAAATTTCCAGATGGCCGCGCCCGGCGGGGGGGTGTACGCGGTGAAGAGTTTGCTTATTGAAAATAATGTCATCGAACTAACCCCGGTTGATGTTAAACCAACTGGTATTTCAGATCGGTATGCCTTGGGAGTGATTACCTACAACAACAACTCGGGAGTTCCCTATGGCAACGTGATAGTTCGTAACAACAAGATTGGTTATCTCAACGGACAGACACCGGGTAATCAAAAAGGTAGTGGTGCCATGCTTATAGGAGTCAATAATTTGTTGGTACGAGAGAACGTGCTCGACCTTAATCCTACGCCACCTTCTCCGGCTTTACCAGGCCTGACGAACTTATCGAACAAGGCGTGCGTCTCCGTTCAGTATTTCGAAAACCGGGCTCCCGCGGGCAAACTGGTACAAGGATTCAAAGAAGAAAACAACAGTCTCTACACCGAGCTAGCAACCGACGCAGATGATGGATTTATACTTTCCCTCTTGCGTCATCGAGCTTGATCGAGTGTGTGCGGGCATGTCGCGAAACAGACATGTGCGAGACTCGATTCTGAAATACAAAATCGTCGAAGAGCCAGATATCCACTAAGAACCTATGGCAACAAATATCAAAGTCCTCAATGCACTTACCCCCGGCGTAATGCTTCTTACCACCAATAGCAGCACGAGCATATATTCACCGGTGTCTCCGAAATCCGCTTTAATATCGGGTGTGGCGATTTTTAATAATTCTACAACGAGTCTGACAGTAAGTCTCCTACGAGGGACAGTTCCGATCCACAAAACGGCGACGCTAGGGGCCTCTGCTTCTGCGTTCATGAGTGATGTGGTCGAGTTGGCGGCGGCGGAAGGCTTAAGTGCGCAGGCCTCTGCAACGCCAACAGGCGGTGGTGCTAACATCACCGTGCTGCTGTTCGGAATTGAAAGGGACTAGGTTCTCTCGGCGCCAACAACGATAATTCTCCAACTTCTATGCCATTCATTCTTAAGACTCTTGGATCCCTTTCCGGCGTGACTGGTCTTCAGACCATCTACACGGTTCAGGCGCCCGCGACATCTACGATTGTAAGCAACATTCGGTGCTACAGCGCGGGTGCAACCAATGTGGACCTCTATTTTCTGAAGGACGCAGCTGCAACCCCTGGGGTGCCATTTGCTCGAATTTCGTGTGGTGCGGCGACCCCCGCCATTTTCCCTGGTGAGATCACCCTGACTCTTGGAAACATTATCAAGGCCAGCTCTACAGGAACGTACGACCTTGTTGCCTTCGGAGCCGATCGTACCTGATCCATTGTGCTGAAGTGGTATCTGGATATCTCCCGGAACGGAATGTTTAGTCCCCAATGGTTCACCGCGTGTTTTGGTCTGAGTTGGAAGATCGCCGCAGATCAATTGGTATGAGCGATAACACTGTGCATCGCGCGATCCAACTCTATCTTCCTGAGCTCACGATCAGGAAGCTGAGACAGCGGCGATCCGATCCACAGAATTGGCCTGGCTCGTATGCGATGCCTGAACCGGGCTGGTGGGAGGGTTGTCACATCAGTGCCTACATTCCCGTGACCATTGATACCCAACACTTTGAGTCGCACGATTAGAATATTGTGGGTCAGCGACAGTCCGCTATTGGCGACAGGTTTCGGTCGAGTGAGTCGAGAGCTGACTACTCGTCTGGCGAAGAATCCAAGGTTTGAACTGGCTGTGGTCGGAGTTGGATATGATGGCTGGCCATACCCATCGTCGTCGTATCCACTCAGGATGTATCCTTCCTCGGCGGGCAGCCATGGTCAGGATTCCTTCGAACGAGCTGTCAACGAGTTCCAGCCACACCTTGTCATCAGCCTAGGGGAGATCTGGATGACACAGTGGATCCACACTCATTCCACACGAAAAGGCTTCAAATGGATCTCCTACGTCCCCGTGGATGCGGGCCCGCTCTATCCACCATGGGAGTCCGTCCTGATGGGGATGGATGAGATCGTCTGCATGTCCGAATTTGGTAGAAGTGTTTTAAAGACCGGCATCCCCTCAAAGCGGTCACATCTCATTTACCACGGCGTTGACACAGAGGTCTTTCAACCTCTTCCAAACCGAAGTGATATTAAGGGCCACCCACGGTTCCAGGGCAAATTTGTGGTCGGCTGCGTGGCACGTAATCAACCGCGAAAGAACATCCCTGCTTTGGTGAAGGCGTTCGCGCTGTTGGCAGCGAAGTACGACGATATCCACCTCTATCTCCACATGAATCCGTGCGATGTAGGTCACGACATTGTGACCCTGTTTCGCAGGTATGGTTTAGAGGGAAAAGCCGACGTGTGCAGCCCCGATTTCTCACTCGATAGGGCGATTCCAGATCCACATCTTAACCAGATTTACAACCTCTTCGACATATCCGCACTCCCAAGCAACGCAGAAGGTTTTGGGCTTCCGATCATCGAAAGCCTTTCGGCTGGCGTACCCGTGGTCGCCACCGACTACAGCGCCTGCTCTGAATTGGTTCGAGGGAGAGGAGAACTGGCGAGGATTTTGACAACCATTACCACGGGAACGAACGTCGTGGAACATGCGGTGATCGACCCAGACGACTTAGCGTGCTGCATCGAGAAATTGTATCTAGACCCCGGGCTGGTAGAAACGTACGGAACAGCGGGGCGAGAATTTGCCCGGACCTTGACGTGGGATAGTTTAATTCCGAAGTGGCTGGAGGTGATAAGTCTAACCTTGGGAGTTGATGTGTCATTCGTCTCGCGAGCGGAATGGAGTTAAACCCGGGCTGTCAAACTCGATCCTTTGTGAGCTCTGCGGCCTCTGTGTGAGACATCGGGGTTGGAGCGCCTTTTTCACCCGGAGAGCATAGAGGTCACACCGGGGATCCCGAGCCGGCAGTCAACTGGGAACCTGTTTGCCCACAAAGGCGCGGAGAGGAACCAACTGGGAAACAGGAGTGGTAACCACGGATTTCACGGATGACTCGGATGGGAAAGAATTCATCTGCTCAGGGATCCTGTTCCTGATCCGTGTGTTCCGCGGGCAACACCTCTCCCTCTCTCTCGTAATCGTAATCGTAATCGTAATCGTAATCGTAATCGTAATCGTAATCGCCCCCTCCGTCGGAAACTCGCCGCTCCCCCGTCACTGCCCCACCGGAAAACGGCTCAGGAGCCACTGGGGGAAACATCCCATCAGGATGACCGCCAACGCGCAGAGCCCAATCAACAATCGCGTCATCCAGGTGATGTCCAGAGTCTCGTTGGAATCGGGTGCAGGAGAGACAAAGGCCTGCTTGAGGATCTGGAGGTAGTAATAGAGCGCGACGCAGCTCATGGCCAACGCCAGCAGGACGAGCCAGAGCATGCCCATCGAGCCCGTCGTGGACTTGAGTGCCGCGGTGAACAGGTAGAACTTTCCGAAGAAACCCGCCAGCGGGGGAATGCCGGCAAACGAAAGAATAAACACCGCCAAGCAACCTGCGACATAGGGAGATCGACGGCTCAGCCCGGCACAGCGAGCCAGGGAATCGGCCCCGCCGTTCTTTTCCAAAATCGCCACAATTCCAAAAACACCCAGGCTCGCGATGGCGTAGGTGACGACGTAAAACATCAACGCCTGCGTGCTGGCGGGCTGATTGCCCGACAGTCCGACGAGGATGTAGCCGGCTTGGGCGATGGCCGAATAGGCCAGGATGCGGCGCAGGCTGGTTTGTGCCAAGGCGGCCAGATTCCCGATGATCATCGACGCCGCGGCCATAAGGGCCATCAGCGGAATCCAACCGGGCTGGAACGCCCGCCAGCCTCCGGCGCCTGCCACGGCAGGAAGGCCGCTCATCATCAGCTTGCCCAGCAGGAAGAAACTGGCCACTTTCGAACCACTGGCCACGAAGGCGGCTGTCGAGATGGGCGCTCCCTGATAGGTGTCGGGTGCCCACAGATGAAAGGGCACCGCAGCGATCTTGAATCCCAGCCCCGCCGCCACCAGAACCAGGGCTACATAGAGGATGGGCTCGGCCGCTTGGGCACCGAGCTTGGCAGCCATGGGCGTGAGTGAGATCTCCCCGGATATTCCATAGAGCAGGCTGATCCCGTAGAGCAGGGCGGCGGCCGCGATCCCGCCAAACAGATAATACTTCAACCCTGCCTCCACACTCTGCAGGGATCCTTTGTGGAAGGCGGTCATGGTGTAGAGGGAGAGGCTCAGCAGTTCCAGGGACACAAACGCCACCAGCAAATGCTCTGTGCTCACCAAGGCAAACAGTCCGACTGCGCTCAGCAGCAGGAGAACGAAATATTCCCCAACATGGCGGGTGAAGGATTCTTCGCGGCTCAGCCACGCGGTCCCCACGGTTAACCCCAGGAGAATTCGCTTGAGAAAGATGGACGGACCAGAAACGACCCACAGTCCTTCCTGGAGGTTCACGTCGCTCCCAGCTCGACTTAAGGACCATCCTACCGCACAGCCACCCACCGTGGTGAGCAGTGCCGCCAAAGTCTTGCGGAAGGACACTGGCCAGCGCCGCCAGAGGGTCAGGTCGGTCCCCAGCACCACTAAAGCGGTGGCGACCAGGAGGAACTCGGGAAGCAACGTCCGGAAAATATGGAGGTAGTCGGTAGTCACTCCAAACCTCCCGCTTTTCGCAGACCGTCGAACAGGGGCGAGCTGAAGGCCGGAACAATCCAGTCCAGCAGCAGCCGCGGATAAAGTCCAATGGCCAGGGTCAGAGCGATCAGGAACAGGGCGCCGAAGCGCTCGGGAACCGAGATGGGAGTGGCATGGTCTCCTTCGGTGAGGGCCCGCGCCGCCGGCAGGTTCAGATCCGCTTCGCCACTCGCCACGCCGTAAAAGGTCATCTGGATCACCCTGAGCGTGTAAGCGACGCCGACCACGATGCCGATGCCCGACAAGACCGCCAGCCCCGGGTAGACCTGCCACGCTCCGATCAACACCTTCATCTCCGCGACGAAGCCGCTAAAACCAGGAATCCCCATCGAGGCGAGTCCCGCCAAAACGAACGTGACGGCGGCAAACGGGAATGCGGTGCTCAGGCGCAGGCGTTGGAGTTCCATCAGATCCCGAGTGTGGGTGCGGTCATAAACCATGCGGCCCGCGACGGCGAACAGCAGTCCCCCGATGATACCATGGGAGAACATCTGCAGGACCGCCCCGCTGAGCCCTATCGTCGAGAGCGTCGCCATCCCCAGCAGCACGAAGCCCATATGGCTGACACTCGAATAGCCGATGACATATTTCAGGTCTTTCTGGGTCAGCGCGACCAGCGCTCCGTAAAGAATGCCGACGGCACCCAGCGTGCAGAACACGCCGCGCCAAGCCATGGCCCCTTGGGGAAACAACACAATGGCCACGCGGAGGGCACCGTAAGCACCTAACTTCATGACGACGCCAGCCAGGAGCATGGAGGCTGCAGTCGGGGCGGCGGAATGTCCCGTGGGCGCCCAGGTGTGAAATGGCCATAGACCCGCCAAAATCGCAAATCCCACGAACACCACCGGGAAGGCCCAGTACTGGAACGTCTCCGCGAAGGGAAACTGCGCCAGCTCGAGCAGGCTGAAGGTTTTAGCACCCGACACCACATAGGCCGCTACGAGTCCCGCCAGGACCAACGCACTTCCAATGAAGGAGTAGAGCGCGAGTTTCATGGCTCCATACTCGCGATTCTTGGAACCCCAGATGGCGATAAGGAAATACTTCGGGATGATCGCCAGCTCGTAGAACACGAAGAGCAGGAACAAGTCCGCACTCAGGAACACGCCAAAGCAACCGGCCAGGAGGAGCAAGTACAGGCAAAAGAATTCTCGGGGACGATGTTCAATGTTCCAGGAGAACAGGACCCCCACCGTGGCCGCGATCCCGGTGAGAATCACCAGGGTAAGGCTAATGCCATCGACGGCCAAAAAGTACTCGATCCCCAAACCCGGCACCCATGGGATACGAGTGATGGTCTGCAAGCCGCCTTCAACCGTCAGTCCCAACGCTCCCCCCAACGCGCATCCCAGGCAGGCGAGCGCCGTGACGAGGGCTGCGACGCGGGATGGCTGGGCATCGTCCTTGGGCAGCAGCCACTGGACAGCCGCCCCAATCAGACACAGATATATAGGCCAAGCGAGCATCAGAATCCCAACCCTTCTACCAAGGTCAACACCGTGGGGTTGACGAACTTCAACACGCACTGGGGATACACGCCAAGGAGGAAAATAAGGCCGATGGCGGGAGTTACCGTCAACCGCTCTTTCCAGCTTAGATCTGCAAATGTTTCTCCGGACGCTTTCAGTGGTCCGTGCCAGACTTTTTGTGCCAGCGTCAGTAAGAAAACCGCCGTCATGAGCAGGCCCCCGGTCGATAGGGCCGCCGCCCACGTGGTCAGCGCCACCGCCCCTTTGAAAATCAGCAGCTCTCCCACAAACCCGCTGAGCCCCGGAAGCCCGATGGAAGCGAAGAGCGCTATGCCCATCAATCCGCAGAAGACCGGTGCCACCTGTCGAAGGCCGCCAAAGTCGTCGATGTCTCGTCGGCCCCCGGAACGGAGTTCCAAGTAACCCACCATGCCGAACAAGGTCGCCGCGATCACGCCGTGATTGAACATCTGAAGCATCGCGCCGCTGAGGGCGGCAGATTTCTCCACCATCCATTTGGAATCGCCCGGAGTGATCTGCACCGCCGCCAGCACTCCCAGCCAGCAATAGCCCAGATGGCTGATCGAGAGGTAGCCCAGCATCCGTTTCAGATCTCGTTGGGCCATGGCAGCCAGTGCGCCCAGAACGATCGAGGCGATGGTCAACCAGAGCAGCGGCGTTTGAACCCAGCGCATTTGTTCGGGGAAAATCGGCAACAAGAGGCGCAGAACGCCGTAGAGCCCGAGTTTGGACATCACCCCGGTCAGGACCATGGTCACCGGGGTCGGCGCTTCCGAATACGCCAATGGCAGCCAGGTGTGAAAGGGCCAGATGGGGACTTTAACCGCGAAGCCCAGCAGGGCACCGCCGAACAGAATCAGCGCCAGTGTCCGGGTGGAGAGGGAGTACCAGGCGAGCTTGATGTTGAACAGCGCCGCCAAACCTCCATCCAGCCCCCGACCCTTCTCCGCGAGCTGCTGGAAATCGAAGGTTCCGGTGGCGACATAGGTTCCTAAGAAACTCAAGAGCAGGGCGATGCTCCCGGCCATGGTGTAGACAAAGAAGAGTCGGGCAGCTGGCCCTCGCTGTGGGCCGCCCCACAGCTTAATCAAAAAGTAGGCCGGAATCAGGCTCAGCTCCCAAAACAGAAACCAATGAACGAAGTTCAGGGCGGTGAATGCTCCGAAGAGGCCGGATTGCACCCACAGCATCAAGGCGTAGTAGAGGCTTTGGTTCCGAACGTCTGGGGCCGTCATCAGAGTGGCGAACGGAAGCACGAGCGCGGCCAGAGCGATCATCAACAACCCCAGCCCATCCACCCCCAAGTGGTAGTTGACCTGGATCGATGGGATCCAGCTGGCCTTCTCCACGAACTGCATGGCGGTTGCCGAGGTGTCAAATTGCCAGGCGACTCCAGCCACCAGCGCCAGCGCGAGACACTGAAAGAATAGTGCCAGACGTCTCGACCAGCGCTCGAAACGCTCATCCAGCCCCACGACCATCACTCCGCCCAGGAGCGGCACCACGGTCAGGCATGTCAGCCAAGGAAAGGACATCAATTCAGTCGTTGTTCGGTTTGGTTGATCGCGATCGATTCAAATCCACTAGCGCCAAAGAATCCACATCATAAGCCCAGCCATTCCCAGGGCGAGCGCCCGGAGGTAGCGGTGGGTTTGCCCATTCTGAATCCAGGAGGCCCACCGTCCGCCGCGCTGGATGCCGTCGCAGCCGCGGTCCCATCCCAGATTCACCGCAAAGTCGTCCATGAGCCGCACCACCCAGGCACCCGCGATCGAAAGCACCTTCACGTTGCGCACGGCTCCGGCGAGGACCTGACGGTCCAGCCAGTCGCTAAACCGGCCCGCTTGCCGACTCCAAAAGAGAAAGGATTTCTCGTAAAGCTCGTCGATGAAGAACCGACCACGCAGAACTGCGAACCAAACAGGCCGCGCGGTCTCCAACGGATCCTGCACGGCTAGATCCTCCCCCGGTCGACGCCCGTAGATCCAAACGCCCAGGCCGATGCCCAGCGCCACCAAGGCGACCGACAGCAGCATCACGGCCAGCACCCCCAGCGAAATGTGAGGCACGAAACTCACCGCATGCCCGCTCAAGAACGCATGAAACCAGGGCCACACCGGAGTGCCCAGGACGCTGAGTAGGACCGCGCCCGCGGCGAGCACCCCCAACGGCACGGTCATCACGGACGGGCTTTCGTGAACCTGATGGGCACTCGAATGGGACACGGGATGCGCGGAGTGACTTTCGTTCTGCGTTGAAGCAACGTCTCCCGCGTGACCGCGGTAGCTGCCCCAGAACACATAGATCATCTGGCGCGTCATGTAGAAGGCGGTCAAAACCGCACCGAGCAGTGCAAACACCAACGGCCATTTGGATCCACTCCACACTGCGGCGGAGTGCAGAATTTCGTCCTTGCTCCAAAAGCCCGAGAAGAGCAGCGGCACACCCGAGAGCGCCATCATTCCGATGGCATAGGTGAGGAACGTCAACGGCATGAGCCGGCGCAAACCGCCCATGTGTCGAATGTCCTGTTCCTCATGGCAGCCATGGATCACCGATCCGGCGCCCAGAAACAGCAAGGCCTTGAAAAAGGCGTGAGTGATCAGATGGAACATCCCCACCGCCACGCCTCCCGTGGCCAGACCCAGGAACATGTAGCCGAGCTGGGAAACCGTCGAATACGCCAGGATGCGTTTGATGTCCGTTTGAGCGACGGCAATGAGCGCGGCGAACAGCGCCGTAAAGCCTCCGATCCACGCGATGACGTGCAGAGCGAGCGAGACGGGCCGGGGAGCTTGGTCGGCCGAGTGCGGAACGGAAGCTGCGGGGGCGTGAGAGTCGGTGGATTTCGCCGCTGACGTGGTCGTGGCTGCCTGCGCGGAACCGCCCGAAGCCGCCGCCGGGGAGCCTGAAGCCTGAGCCATCACGGCGGTGGGGGCGGGCGGGGGCAGGGCCGAGACAATCGGATACACTCTGGCCATGAGGAACACTCCCGCTGCGACCATCGTGGCTGCGTGGATGAGGGCGCTAACCGGAGTGGGACCCTCCATCGCATCGGGAAGCCAGACATGGAGGGGAACCTGACCCGACTTGCCGATCGCCCCGCAGAAAATCAGCAGTGCGATGCCCGTGCTGGCCACCAGTCCGGCGCCGATGCTTTTACCGACCAGTTGAGCGATGGCCGACGCTTCAAGGCATCCCGCACCGGCGTCGTAGAAAAGCAATGTGCCTGTGTCCGAATACAGCCAGAGCATGCCCAGGAACAGGCCCATATCCCCGATGCGAGTGGTGATAAACGCCTTCTTGGCCGCCGCTGCGGCGGATGGTTTCTGAAACCAAAATCCGATGAGCAGGTAAGAGGCGAGGCCTACCAGCTCCCAGCAAATAAAGAGCAGGAGCAGGTTGTTGGCAATGATCACTCCGAGCATCGCGGCCGCGAACAGCGATAAGAAACAGAAGAAACGCGTGAAGTTGGCGTCGTGGGCCATGTAGCCGACGCTGTAGATGAAAATCAGGGTCCCGACGAACGTCACCATCACCAGCATGACCGCGCTCAGGGGATCGAGCAGCCAGCCCAGCCGCAGCGCCGTCGACCCAAACTCGAGCCAGGTGAAGTTATGGACGAGCGGCGTTCCGTGCGCTGAGCTGGCTGTTGCCATCGCTGCGCAGGACAGCAAGAACGACAGGCCCAGCGCGCCGATGGCCAGGGTGGCGGCCGGGCGCCGGCCCGCTCGTGGAATGAGCGCGATCAGGCCCGCTGCCAGCAGCGGCAGGCCCGGAATCAGCCATAGATTGTTGACGATCCATCTCATGTTGGTGTCTTAGCCCTTCAACGAATCCATGGCATCGACGTTGGTGGTGCGATAATGCCGGTAGATGGCGATGACCAGGGCCAACCCTACTGCGGCTTCGGCTGCGGCAATCGCGATCGAGAAAATGGCAAACATCCACCCATTCAAGTCGTCGCCCTTCTCAGCAAACTTCCAGAAAGCGATGAAGTTCAAGTTCGCCGCGTTGAGCATCAGCTCAATTCCGATCAGCACCAAAATCGCGTTCCGGCGCATGAGAGCGCCGGCTAGGCCGATGCAGAATAACAGGGCGGAGAGTATGAGGTAGAAAGTCATGCGGTGGGTGAGTTAACTGGCCTCCTCGGTATCCTTCCCCTTCGGCTCGGGCATGGCGATCACGGTCGCCCCGATCAGGGCCGAGGTGAGCAGTAGAGCCATGATCTCCATGGGGATGACCAAGTCTTTCATGAGCTTGGCGCCGACTTCTTTCACCGTCGGTTTGGTCGAGTGGGCCTCTCGATCCGTCAGCGAGGGACTTCCAAGGATCGCTGCGCCCAGCACGATCGCCAGCAGCGCCGCTGTTCCCGCTCCCACATACCAGGAGGGCGAAAAGAAAGGCTTCGGCTCCTCCCCCCCGCCGCGCGTGAGCAGAATGGCAAAGACGAAGACAATGCCTACCGCCCCCACGTAGACCAGCAGCTGAACCAACCCCACGAATTGAGCGCTGAGATAGAGGAAGATCCCGGCCAGGCCCCCGAAAGCGAGGATCAAGGCGAGGGCACAATGGATCAGATTGCGCAGGGACATGGCGGCCACCGCTCCTGCGAGCGTGATCAAACCTAGAATGAATGAGACGGCGTCCATGTCTTTAAAAGGATTCCTAAGAAACCCTACTTTTAATCCGCATACCGATACACTCGCCTTCCGATTTCCTTCGCGGGCATCAAACCGCGGCTGATGGCCAAATAGGCCCCCGCGATGAGCACCGAGGTGACTCCCCACCGGGCTACGGGGTTACCCAAGAAGTGCCAGCAACCGGCGGCCAGCAGGTTAACTAGGGTCAGAGGCAGCATGAACTTCCACGCGAGATTCATCAACTGATCCATGCGAACCCGGGGTACCGTGCCTCGGATCCAGATAAAGATGGCGATGAGCACCACCAGCTTGCTGAGGAACCAGACCCAGGACGGCACCCAGGCGTTGAGGAAAGGAAAGGGCGCGCTCCAACCGCCGAGGAAGAGCGCAATCCCCAGGCTGCTGGCGGCAAAGAGCCCCAGGTATTCTCCCAGGAAAAACAGAGCGAACTTAAAGCCAGAGTATTCCAAATAGTATCCCGCAATGATTTCCGATTCGCCCTCCGGAAGATCGAAGGGGGAACGGTTGGCCTCCGCGCACGCAGCGACGAAGAAAAGCAGGCAGCCAGCGAATCCCCAAGGCGTGAAGACATGCCAGCTCGCGAGCCAATCGCCCGGCTGCCCGACCTGGGCGGCCACAATGGTCGGCAGAGACATGGACCCGACGAGCATCACCACCGTGAGGGCGGAGAGGATCAACGGGATCTCATAGCTGATCATCTGGGCGATCGCGCGCATCGCCCCCAGCAGCGAATACTTGTTGCGGCTCGACCAACCGGCCATGAAAACGGCGAGTTCAGTTGCGGCTCCGATAGCGAAGAAAAACAACAACCCGCTGTCGAGGTCGACCGGTACTAAATGTTTGCCGTAGGGGAGAACGGAGAAGGTGAGCAATACCGGAACGACCAAGATGATCGGCGCGATGAAGTGCACGAACGGGTCGGCTGCTCGAGGGACCACATCCTCCTTGGTGAGGGTCTTGATGCCGTCGGCCGCGAACTGGAGGAAGCCGGCAGGGCCTACACGATTGGGTCCGCGCCTATTTTGAATGCGCCCGAGTCCTTTGCGCTCGATAACCGTCGTCAGCGCGAAAAGCATGGGGAAAACCATCAGGATGGGAACGATGGATAGCAGGCTCGAGACGACCGGCTGCCACACATCGGGAAAATGAGTCAGAAAATCCGCCTTGGGCTGCGGCTGGTCGCTGACCATTTTCCACAGCATCGATAAGAAGCTCGTTAACAGATCCAGCATGGTGTCGTCGGGTGCGCTTCGGCTCAGTCGGGGGCTTAAGGTTTAGGCGGTTCGGGCGGAGTCGATGCCAACGGCGGTGGCGTTGGCTTGGGCTTAGGCGCGGGCGTCGGGGACACCGGGGCCGCTGCTGATCCCCCAGCACTCGCGGGAGCCGGGGCCGTTGCGGGCGCCGCCGCGGCTGCGGCAGCTGCCTTGGCTTTGGCCTCGGCATCGGCCTTCGCCTTGGCCTCCGCTTTCGCTTTTTCCGCGGCGAGCCGTCCGTCGACCTCGGCGGCATCGGTCGGATGAATCTTATGAAAATGGCGGTTGGGCTTTGCCAGTTGCGTCTTGTGAACGAGCAAACCTTCGAACCGGTCCGAGGTGGACAGCTCGAATTCGGTGTCCATCTTGATGGCATCGAACGGGCAAACCTCCACACAGATCTGGCAGCTCATGCACACCGAGATGTCGATATCGAAGACCTTGGGCTGAAACTGCAGCTTCCCGATGTAATCAGGTTTCTTGGTGGTGTCCTTGACGATCAAGATGCACTGAGGCGGACACTCCTTTTCACAGATCTGGCAGGCCACGCAGCGCAATCCCGACATGGGATCCTCACCGTCATAGACGAGAAACGGAAATTGGCGCGCGTTTTCCTGGGTGGGAATCCTCTCCTCGGGGTATTCCACCGTGGTCAGCCGGGCTTCATCGGTGTACGACCCAATGAAATTCCGGGCAGTCTCGACCATGCCTTTGACAATGCCGCCACCGAGCATGCGCGCAGAATAGTACAGAGTCTCAAGCGCTGAGAAGCCAGAAGTTTGCGAAAGATCAATACCCGCCTGTTCCACAGTACCGGGAGAGGCCTGTCCCCTCACTTGTCATTTGGGCGGTGGCCGGCACTTTCGTCGCACAACTCTCTCGAGGCGCTGGGGTAAGCCCTGGCGATTTCGACGTTGTTTCGGACAAGAACGGACTCATTGAGGATCCTGCCTCGGGGGAGTTAGTGACCAGGTGCGCTGGCCTACCTCGGGCAACCTCGACGCTGGCCCTACCCCCTACCAACTCGGTGAACGTACGTTCATCGAGTTGGTAGGGGGTCGTCGTGGGGGGAGGTAGAGGGGCTTAGGCGTCAACCGTATGCCGCAGACGGAATCGATGATAGGCGAATGCCAGCGTGAGGGTGATCAGTGCCGGGATAATCAAGGTGTCATAGGCCAGGTATTGAAAGACCGCCGCCGCGGCAATGCCTCCACACAGGAACCCGGAGATGATGTTCAGACAGAGTCTCAACCGCAAGAGATCGACGGGAATGCCTTTGAGGAAATGTCCCAGGAAAATACCTAAATCCGTGAACATTCCGGTCAAATGCGCGGTTCGCACGACCGAACCGCTGTACGTGCTGACAATGGCGTTCTGCAGGCCGATGGCACATGCGGCAAAATAGTCTCCCGCTGCGTTCTGCCCGCGGAGCAGGGGGACGGAAGCACAAAGAAGAAAGCTCTCCAGCAGCAATGCCACCCCGTAGCGACGTCCCAACTTCAGGCTGCTGTCCTGCACCAATAAACCGCTGATCACGGTTCCAGCTAGGAAAGACCCGATGGTAATCACGAGATGCAGGATCTCTGGCAGGTCCAAATCTGCTATCGCCGCAGCAAGAAGCGAGGTGGTGCCGGTGAGGTGGGTAAGGGCGCGGTGTTCAAATCCGAGCAGGCCGATGACATTGACCATTCCCGCTACAAAGGCGAGCACCCAGGTGCCAAACCAGATCCAGCGAGGAAGTTTTGACAGCATCGATACGCCGAGGGTTACTACGAAGGGGGCTGTTGTTTCTGGTGCTTCTCCAGGACGTCGTCATGCGCCGTGGGCTCGTATTCGTAGTCGTTCGGCTCCTGGTAGTCCTTGCGCATGGGATGATCCTTGAACTCGTCCCACATGAGGATTCGTCTTAAATCGGGATGCCCATCAAATCGAACCCCGTACAGGTCGAACACTTCCCGTTCCTGAAGCTCACACCCTCGCCACACGGGAGTTAAGGAAGGAAGATGGACGCCGTCAGCGCGGTTTTTCGTCCGCAGCCGCAAAATGACCGGGCCGTGTCGAAGCTCCATGGAGTAGAGATGATACACGACCTCGAGATATCCCGCTTTTTTGGTCTCGATCGTTTCCTCGACCTCCTTCTCCACCCCATCGACCACTTTCTTGACCTTGACCTTGGTTTTATCAACCCGATCCGGCCAATCGATGCCCGTCACGTTCGAGGCGAAATCCAAGCGCAGGCCGGGTGCCTCCTTCAAATGGCGAGCGATCGCGACCGCATGCAGCGGGTCGACGAGCAGGGAAGGCTGATTGCAGGGGGCATCGTTGGGCACGAGTTCGAGCTTGGCGCCTGGGACGGCGCCCTCGATCCGGGCCTTGAGCTGGTCGAGCGGTTCCATGGACTCGAGTTAACTCCAGCCGCTTAGCTGACGGAAGCTCTAAGTGGGGAAGGGGGTGAGTGGGGGTGTGATTATTTCCGGGGGAGGCTGTTGCTGTTCCAAGGTCCGAGAAGCCGATCGTTCTCTTGTTTGGAGTTCCGCCTTCAGGCGGAAAGGCGGAGGAAATATCCTAGCGGCATAGATTTTAGCCAACCAACAGACATCCCTCCCCAGGGAACCGCCTAAAGGCGGAACTCCATACGGGGTCGAGCCTCACCCGGACTTAATCACACCCGGTAAGTGGGGCGGGGTCTCAACTGGGCGAGATCCGTGCGTCCGGCTCGGGATCCCCCGATCCCCCCCATTCATCTCCTACTCCGCCACCACGCGATAAAAGCGGTGCGGGATTGCCTCCCCGCTCACACTCGCCTGAAACCGGAGCAACTCGCCGGTTCCTGCGACCCAATCGCCGACGGGACGCCACTCTGGATCGCTCAACGAATTCTTGGTCTCCAATCGATACCGATAGCCCGTGCGGCCTGACACCTCCCAGTGGATCTGGCTGCCTCCCACCAGGCTGACATTGCGAAGAATCGGGGCCTCGGGAGGGGCTCGGTAGAAGTTGGGCTGCCCGGGCGTAGGCGTCGTGAGCGGCAACAACACCGATGCCGCATCCGGAAAGCGACCTTCGGAAAGATCTTCGATCTGGGATTCGAAGACCACCGCGTCCACCACTTTTCCGGATGGGTCGCGCAAACTGATCGCCTCCCCCGCTTGCGACAACTTGAAGTTCACATGCAAATCTCGCGTGCTGGCGGAATTCTGATCCGTTTCCTCATCCGCCCAAACGAGCAAAAAGCCGCGTGGTGGCAGGACATAATTCCCGTTCGTCGGAACGACGAATCCGCCGGCAGCGGTGGCTCGATCCGACAGAAGGTATCCACTCAGGTCGATCGCTGTGGTTCCCGGATTGTAAAGCTCGAACCAATCCTCGAAATCGCCATCGGCCGGGTCTGACAGCGTGCGTGTGTTCGAAGCCATCCACTCGTTGATCCGTAACCCCGGCTGGGACGGCGGATCTCCTTGGAAGATCACGGTGATCTGGCGGGTGTAGTTCGACAAGATGTTGCCGTCGTGGTCCAAGGCTTCCAAGGTCAGCCGATTCGTGCCGGGCTGCGCGGTGACCTGGAGGGTAAAATTGGTGGGGCCTCGCGAAGTGCCCGTCCAAGTGGTGGGGACAACTTGACGATTGACCACCCAGGAACGGACTTCGATGCCAGCTTGGCCGCTGACCAAAACCGGGTTATTAGTGGCCCCGATCTCCAGCGGGGTGGTGAGCCGGAAAAAGTTGGTGAGGCTCCTCATCTGAGTAAGGGCATAGCGGCGTCGTTGGATGAGGAAGTCTGCAAAGGGCGCGAAATCCTGCTGGCACAGTGCGCCGTAATGGGTTGCCCATCTTACCGCAGTGCCTGGGGTGCAGACAGTGTTCGCCAGATCGAGCACATGAGCGTAAAATCGGCGTGCGTTTCCCGGAAGTTCGATCACTTTGGCGAAGCGGACCGGAGACCCGATTCCGTTGCTGGCGCTCCACAGCGGGGCGGTGGTCTCGATGGTGAACGAGCTGTCCAAGTCCCAAGGCAGTGCCAACACGCGGCCGTCCTCGGGGCGCTCATACAGCCGGAGGTTGTGATTCCAATACCGCATATAGACGTCGATGCTTCCGACGAGTGTATGCACCGCGAAGTGCCGGAGCCACTGCTCCACATCAATCGCTTCCTGAGTCGCTTGATCCAACTGAGCTCCGGTGAGGGTGAACGCTTTGGCCACGCGGATAAGCGGCACATAGTCGTCGCGATCCCGATGATTTCGGAGCTGGAAGTTCCAACGATAGGTCTCCTTGTCGTCGCCCAGGTCTTGAATATCGGGCTGACCAAAGTCGTGGTTGTAGGGGAAGTTGAGCTTCGGGGCTTCGGCGTTGCCGGTGGTGGTTCCGTTTGGACTATAGAGCAGATCCATGTTCCAGACCGAACCCTCGTCGCCGTTTTTCCATTGGGAGGATAGAAAATCTTCGGTGTTCCGGCTGAGGGCGATCAGGGCAAAGCCATTGTCCTGGGGGCGCGGCATCTGCACCGACGTCACGTCGTCAAAGAGCCCGCCCACACCACCTCCGGCTTGATTGAAGAAATACTTGCCCAGAATTTCGCGTCCCGCACCACCTCCTGACCGTTCCAGCGCAATCGTGCCATGAACCCCGCGGAATGGTTGGGCGGGATCGAATTCCAGGTTGCAGCCGGTTTCCGTGTCGTTGTTTCGACCAAAGGCACTGCCCTTGAGCCTCAACCCCACGTTGTAAAACACCTCCCGATCATTGTAGATCACGGTGGCGCCGATCCGCTCGTTACTCATTCGGTTGGTGGGTTGGTAAAGCCAGTTCGCGTCGGCCGCGGTGGTCAGCACCCGCATTCGATGCAGTGTCCCCGGGCTGTTCGGGAAGGCCTCCACGGTGTAGAGGGCGCGGGATCCCAGGCCCTCTGCGGGAATAAAAGAAGTCCGCCCGAGAAGGTCATTCGCCTCGACGTAGAACTGGATGCGCGCGCCCTCCTTCTGGGGAGGGATCTGGGCCGTCCACACACCTTTTGGGTGAACAGGCGTCATGGGTTCCTTGCGCCAGGCGGCTCCGTCCACCGAATACTGAAGCAGCACGTTTGCTAGGCCGTCCGGGTCCTGGGCGTTGACTTGCACGGATACCGCTTGGCTGGGACCCGGAACGATCGGTGAGTGCCGCAGGCCATCCAGTGTAGGGCCCAAGTTGTCCACGAAGCGTGAATTCTGGGCGCCGGGTGTGCCCGAACGTGGAGGCGTCGCGATGACATGCGTTCGTTGAAGGAAATTGAAATACAAGCGCGTGTTGAGCAGCGGGGTTCCGGCGACCCACTTGGCCCGAAAAGAGATTTCATACTCTCTCCCGGAAACCACCCGTGCGACGGTCGTGCCCTTTTTGAGGGTAGTCTCGGCATGGTTGTGGAGGTAATCGGTCGCCCCCGTCGCCACCAAGTGCAGACATTGATTTCCAGGGTTGGTGGGATCGGTCACCACTCGAGTTCGACCATGGGCGCCATGATTTCCCCCTATGCGCCATTTGGCGGGCAGGCTTCCGGGGATATCCGTATCGAAGCTCCCGTTCTGAATGAGCGCTACCGGCGTCCCATTGGGGGCCTCGGTAACCCGGATATCGTCCAACAAAAGCTCTCCGGAATCTAGTAGCCCGATCACCAGTTCCTGAAATTGATCGTTCCCTACGTTGTAGCCCGGATTCTGTGCCGCCACTCCTCGGTAGGTGTAGGTCTGCCAACTGCTGTGGGAACTCTCATCGCTGGAGGCCCACGCCTCAGGCGAACGATGGTCGGCCCTGGGATCGCGCAGCTCCAGGCTCGAGCCTCCGCCATCCGCATTTACCGGCCAGCGTCCTCCGTCGCGATAGACGATCTCATCCGCCCTTTGTCCGGCCTCGTCTTCCAGCCATACTCTGCCTTCCTTGGAGGATAGCTTGCCTACCCACGGACCCCAGGCTTGGACATTGGGCCAGGTGGCTTCGAAGCGGGCGATGTTGTTCGCAACGATAAGGTATTTCCCGGCCGACAGCACCACTCCCGCGGGAAAGGTAAACTGAATATCGCCGCCAATTCTCCACCCTCCGAGTTTGGCGTCCTCCCCGCCACGGTTGTAGAGTTCGATCCACTGATCGGTGGATTCTTCCTGACGGCCATCCGGATATCGAGCGGGAGCATGATAATGGATTTCATTAAAGCCGACTTCTAGCGGGCGAACGATTGGATTGGTGGTGCCGAGACTCGTTACTGTGGTTCGCTGCCATTCTCCAGCGCTGTCGGGAAGTCTGGCCTGGGGCCACTCTTGAACAATCTGGGCGTCGAGCAGCCGTTGCTTGGTCGCATCGTAGAGGACGATTCGATCTCCCGCGGCAAGCCTTGCACCAGCCGGCAACGCCTCCACCATCCAATGCTCCCCGGGCGAGACCCGACGCGCGGGGATGGTGACGTCGCGTGTGGAGGTGGCGGAACTGAACGAGACCATCAATGCTGGCAGATCGATGATCCGGTCGGTGGTGGTGGCCAACTCGACGCGCGGGGGATTGTCGCGCGCCGCCGGGATCTCATTCAACACGACCGGGGGCGCAGCGGCGACGGGCGGGAGGTTTGTCGACGTCGTGGTCTTCGATGGGACATTGAGCGCCCAGATCGCGTTCGTACCCCCGGCGCGGATGCTCTGCAGCTCCGCGAAGGTGAGGGCGCGCGAGAACGCGAAGACGTTGTCGATCAGCCCCTGAAAGGGATCGCTCCCGGTGGGCCCGCGACCGATGGTCAGTGCCGTGACCGTTGCGTTCTGGGTGGCCTCTCCGGTAAACAACTCGTCATCCACCACGAAGCGAGTGGAAGCGCTGTGCGCATCGTAAACGACAGCACAGAAAGTCCAGGTGTCGTTGGTGGTG
Source organism: Verrucomicrobiales bacterium (assembly GCA_016793885.1). Taxonomy (NCBI): domain Bacteria; kingdom Pseudomonadati; phylum Verrucomicrobiota; class Verrucomicrobiia; order Verrucomicrobiales; species Verrucomicrobiales bacterium. The sequence goes on along the minus strand of JAEUHE010000154.1, from coordinate 35,928 downwards.
GCGGGCCGACCCGCTATCATTCCCACCCCGTCGCCTGCGGGCACGGCATAGCGTGTGATTCCGGACTCCGTCTCACCCACCCGTGAATCCAGATGCAGTCCCCGTTCGAAGGCTCGGCTGCTGGTGGAGAGAACCCGACGTCGGTAAGGGGTGGCCACCGCTGCAGGCTTCACCCACGCGCCTAGAGTTAGTTGAGGGTGACTGCGGGGCCCCAAGTCAACGGGGATGCCTACCCCACCTCCGGCAAATCGATAGGCTTCTCCTTCTCTGCCTGCGCCGCCCGCTGTCAAGCTGACCGCTCCATTGGTTGTTCCGATCCGACCGTTTCCGCTCACATCTTGGGCACCGCTGTCGAAGGGTAGCAGGACGAGCAACGGCAGCTCTGCCGTCGGTGCGTCGGGAACGGTGTTGGTCGCTACGGATAAAACACCGGCTGCCCCCTGGGTTCGAATCGTGGCGATTTCATTACTGGAGAGGGCACGATTGAACAGGAAGACGTTGTCGATCCACCCATTGAAGAACTCGATGCCTTGAGGGTGAGCGCCCACCCGCACGATCGAGCTCGAAGGGCCGTGCGAGGCCGCTCCCGTGTAAGTGTTCGTTCGAACGTAGAGCGTGGTCCGGGCTTTGGTGGAATCAAACACGGCGGCTACGAAGACCCAGCCATCACTGGTGCGCGCTTGGGGGCCTATGACCAAACCCGTCGCGGCACCGCCGAAGGCACCGTAGCGGGCTACGCCCGATTCATCCGGGCCGCTACGCGAGTCGATGGTGAGCGCTCGGTCATAGCCTCCGTTGTCCGTGGAAAGAATCTCGTTGCGAGCGGGGCTGCTGAGACCAGCGGCTTTGACCCAGGCGCCAATGGTTACCTGAGGAAACAGGCTGGGGGTGAGGTTGACGGGCAGATCGATGAACCCCTGACCATTGAACCGGTAGGCGTTTCCCTCATAGCCACTGTTGTCGGTCGTGCGATTGGCCCCCGTGGGGGAGACTGTTCCATCACGGCCGTTTCCGCTGATATCCTGCGGGCCATCGTCGAAGGGGTAAAAGGCCAGCAGTGAGCCTATGGACTCCGGAGCCTTGGACTCTGGAAGCACTGGCCACTCGATTCGGCCTGGGGTCCCCCCGGGTTGCGAACTGACGGTCCATGATTTCGGGTTCGCACTGTCCAGGTTGGCGCTCCGTTTCACCAACGTGAACCCTGTGCCATCGGCCCCAACCGGCCAAGGAGGAGTGTCCGAGTAGGAGAGTTCATCCATGCGTCGGTCGTTCTGGGCGATGAGCTCCAGCCGTTCTCCGCCATTGGAAAGATTCCCGGTCCACGGTCCGAACACGGTGGCTATCCCGGCCTTGGCTGCCAGATCAGTCGGTTTCGAAGCAATGACCAGCGTTTGGCCCCCCGCCAGGATGGTTTTGGGAGGGAATTGGAATTGGACCGCTCCAGCAATGTGCCATCCCGAGAGATCGAGATCCGTCGCATTCTGGTTGATCAGCTCGATGAATTCGCCCGCGCTATCTCCATCCTGTGGATGGTAGTGGATCTCGTTGAACACCACCACGCTCTCAGCCTTGCTCAGGAGCGTGCCGGCCAATCCGAGCCAGCTGAGCAGGAGCCAGCGCCGCAAAATGGTTCCCGGAGTGAGACGTAGGGGAAGAGAACCAGCAGGAGCAGTGTCAGACAGGGCGTGAACAGCGGGAGTCATGAGTTTGATCTTTGTATCACTGCGGGCGTTGCGCAGCAACGAAAAGAGGGCTCTGGCGAGCGAATGGGGTGTGATTATTTCCGCGCGAGGCTTGGTTCCTTGTATGGAGTTCCGCCTTCAGGCGGAAAGGCGAGCGAGTTGGGCCACTATTGTAGAATATGGCCGTCCAATGGTCACCAATCCCCAGGGGACCGCCTAAAGGCGGAACTCCGTACAAGAGGACGATTGTCTCGTCGGACCTTTGAATCGTAATGCCCTCGCCTGGAAAAAACTCACACTCCCCGCTGGTCTGGCGCCCACACAATCTTGTGCATTTGTAGCTGGAACCGGACCGGCAAGGCGTCCGCGATGATCTGCTCGACCAGTTCTTTGCGTCCAATGGGTGTTTGGCCTTGCGGCACCCGCTTGAGGGAGGCCTCCTGTTGTTCCGGGCGCAAGGGATAAACCCAGGAAAAGAGCAGTGGGCAGCGTTCGTGCAGGGTGTGCTGGGTGATCGCGGCTTTGGCCCATTCGTAATCCTCGTGGGTGCCAATCACGAACTTGACCTCGTCGGTCGGCTGGAGCAGCTCGATGTTGGCCCAGCGATTTCGATCCACTTCTCCGCTGCTGGGGCATTTGAGATCCATGATGCGGTGAACTCGGGGGTCCACTTTTCCAATGTCGTGGGCTCCACTGGTCTCCAGAAGTACGGTAAAGCCCCGGTCGCAAAGGAGCCGCATGAGATCCAGGCTGGCGGGTTGCAGGAGGGGCTCGCCTCCGGTTAGTTCGACCAAGGGCAGCTTCTGACTTCCGGCGGTGCGGGCGTAAGGGGCGGCGAGTTCATCGATCCGACGGAGAATGGACTCCAGCGGCTGTCGTTTACCCTCCGTGAAGGCATAGGCGGTATCGCAATAGGAGCACCGGAGATTGCACGCTGTCAGGCGGACGAACACACACGGCACGCCGGCAAAGGTGCTTTCCCCCTGCAGGCTTATATACACTTCGTTGACCACCAATGATTCGGAACCCATGCACGAAGCTTATCTGGAGACATCGCATCCGCCAAACTCCTTTCGTGCCACCGCGGTCCATGGTGGAACTCCAATTCCGAAGCCACCGAACTCACAGCGGTTGCCCTGGGACGAGATCTCGGCTAGCCTCCCCCTCGTGAACCGACTCCCTCAGCTAATCGCCGTGGTGTGGTCCTGCTCGGTGCTCGCGATGATGGGGCAGGAGAACTGGTCCCAGTTTCGAGGACCTTTGGGAAACGGGCTGACTTTGTCTAGGCGGCTTCCCCTGGCATGGAGCGAAACCTCTAACGTTGTGTGGAAGGTGGAAGTGCCCGGGCTCGGCTGGTCGTCGCCGGTGGTCTCCAGTAACCAAGTTTGGCTCACAGCGGCTTCACCGACCCATCAGCAGTTGACGGTGGTCTGCTTCGACCGGCTTACCGGAAAGATCCGCTTGCAGAAGGAGCTGTTTCCCTTGCCCAAGAGCGAGGCCGGCGAGACGCCCGCAGCATTTGCTGCGGCCACCCCCGCTCTCGAGGAGGGGCATCTTTATGCCTCCTTCGGGTCTAGCGGGGTCGCCTGCCTGGATGTCACGACCGGCGCGGTGATCTGGCAGCGCACGGATCTCACCTGCCAGCAGCCCCGCGGAAGCTTCTCCTCGCCCGTCTTGTTCCTGGATCGACTCTTCCTGCAGTTTGACGGATCGGATCGACAGTTCGTGGTGGCTCTCGACCGGAAAACCGGGAAAACCCTCTGGCAAACGACGCGCTCGGTGGCGTATCAGGCCGGTACGGCCGAAGGGCGACCGAACGGTTCCAACGATTTCAAACTGGCCTATTCCACCCCCCTGGTCGTCTTAAGTGGAACGCAGTTCTCCTTGATGAGCTTAGGAGCCCAGGCCTTTTACTCCTACGATACCGCGACGGGTCACGAGCTCTGGCGAGTTGAGGATCCCGGAGGTTATGGAGGATGGACCCGGCCCATCGCGGGATCTGGTCTGGTGTTCACGGCCACTGGGGGTGGGCGAGGCGAGTTTTGGGCAATCCGAACCGGCGGATCGAATGTGGTGACCGAAACCCATCTCGCTTGGAAACAACGAAAAAACGTTCCTCACCACGCTTCGCCTCTCATGGTCGGGAATCTGCTCTTCCTCCTCGAGGATACCGGACTACTCAGTTGCGTGGAGGCTAAACTCGGGAACCTGGTGTGGCGTGAACAGTTGCCGGGCACCTATTCGGCCTCGCCTATCGCGGGTGGAGGCAAACTCTACGTTTTTAACGAGGAAGGTACAGGCACGGTCGTGGAGATCGGACGAAAATTCAAGGTACTAGGACAGAATCAGCTGGCACCCGGGATGCGCGCATCGCCCGCTGCTTATGGGCGCTCTCTTTTCCTGCGCAGTGCCCAGCACCTCTACCGGGTCGAAGAGAAAGAACCCCAGCCGGTGAAGGGATTTTAGATTTTGGATTTTTGATTTTGGATTACCAACGACCTATTGCTCGGTGACAGCTGGTAACTGACCCCACCGCCAACTCTGTCACCGTTTCACCGTTCCAATCCAAAATCTAAAATCTAAAATCCAAAATTAGGCAGCGTTAGCCTAGGAACGAGCAGATGTATTCGCAGATGCCGGATTTCACCTCGATGTCGAATCCTGACTTGGCGGGGACATCGAAGAACTGCCCCGCGCTGTAGCTGGTTTGGCTGGTCTGCCCGTCCAGTTTAACGATGCACTCGCCGGCCACAATTTCCATCCGTTCAGCCTTGTCGGTTCCGAAATGGAATTTACCCGGATAGATCAGCCCCAGGGTCTTTTTGCTTTGATCAGCGAATAGCACTGTGTGGCTGACGACCTTGCCATCGAAGTACACATTAGCCTTCGTCACTGCCGTGACGCCGCGAAATTCAGTAGGAACAGATGCCATGTTGATGATGTTCGCGATGCGGCTGGCTGGTGTCAAGCCGCAGGGGGGCAAATGAGTGACGAGTGATGAGTGACCAGTTGCCTGAGGCTAATCCTGACGGTGTTAATTAACTTGTAGCGTCGTCCGTCTCCGGACGATTCCGCTTCGGCAACTCATAACTATAACTCACTCCCACTCATAACTCAGGGATGGCCCGCTAAACGCGCCATGCGTATTACCCCGCAAACCGGATATGGACTGTGCCGGGGCGAAGTGCTATGCCCTTCGGTTACTTTAACGCTCATGAACTTCTTTTCCCACGCCATTCTCTCCCCTGGTCTTCGCCTGGGCTTAGGACTCGTTGTCGCTGGCCTCGCTGCACACCTTCCCCGCACCACAAGCCTGGCAGCGGAATCTGACTTCCCTAAGGTGTTTAATACTCAGGAAGAGACCATTCCGCTGCTGACGCCAAAAGAGGCCTTGAGCCGGATCCAGGTTCCTGAGGGCTTTCGCGTCAGTCTCTTCGCCGGTGAACCTGATGTGCAGCAGCCTATGTCGATCACGACGGATGCTCGCGGCCGGCTGTGGGTGGTCGAGAATTATACCTACTCAGAAAATGCGGTGAACTTCCATCCCACCTTGCGAGATCGCATTCTGATTTTAGAGGACTCCGACGATGATGGCCGTTTTGACCAGCGCACCGTTTTTTGGGACCAGGGTCGCAAACTTACCAGCATCGCCGTCGGACTCGGGGGCGTCTATGCGCTCTGCCCACCCCAGCTGCTCTTTCTGCCCGATCGCAATGCGGATGATGTGCCGGATGCGGAACCTCAAGTCTTGCTGGATGGTTGGAGCGACGGTGTTATCCGCCACACGATCGCCAACGGGCTTAAGTGGGGACCGGATGGGTGGCTTTACGGCCGACAGGGCATTCTGGGCACCAGCGAAGTCGGCGCGCCGGGTACGGCGAAGGCAGACCGGGTGTCGGTGAACGTGGGGATCTGGCGCTATCATCCTGCCTCGCGTCGGGTGGAGGTCGTCGCCCGCGGCACTACGAATCCTTGGGGGCACGATTGGGACGAATTCGGGCAGTTGTTTTTCATCAACACCGTGATCGGACATTTGTGGCATGTGGTTCCCGGCGCGTATTACAAGCGGATGTTCGGTGAACATGAAAACCGCCACCTCTATGAACTCATCGATCAGACCGCTGACCATTTTCATTGGGACACCCGGGAAATCTGGCACGACATTCGCAAGTTGGGCGTGACCCCCACCACCTCTCAGGCCGGGGGTGGACATGCGCACTCCGGGCTGATGATCTACCTGGGGGACAACTGGCCGGCGTCTTACCGAAACTCAGTTTTCGCGGTGAATTACCATGGTAAGCGACTCAACCAAGATCGGATTGAGCGACGTGGTGCTGGCTATGTGGGGAAGCATGCTCCGGACCTGATGCACTCCTCGGATCCTTGGTTTCGGGGCATCGATCTGGTTTACGGACCCGATGGCGGTGTTTTCGTGGCAGACTGGTCTGATATCGGTGAATGCCACGATCACGAGGGAATTCATCGAACTTCAGGTCGGGTGTTTAAACTGACCTATGGGGCTCCGAAGATCGCGGGCCCGCGCGATTTGCGGCAGCTTTCCCATGTAGAGTTGGTGCAGCTTCAGCTCCATCCCAACGATTGGTTTGTGCGTCAGGCCCGCTTGCTATTGCAGGAACGCTTCTTGGCCGGAGCCGACATGTCACAAGCCCGTGCTCAACTGCGCGAGCTTTTCGACGCCCAACCGGAGGTGAGTCGTAAACTTCGCGCTTGGTGGTGCCTCCATGTCACCGGTGGCGTGGAGACTTCCTGGTTACTATCCCATCTTCGCGACCCGCACGAGCAGCTGCGCGTTTGGGCCATACAACTGTTGGTGGACAGCCAGCCACATTCGCCTGAGGTGATGGCCCAGTTCGTAGACCTCGCCCGAACCGAGGCTTCCGGTTTGGTCCTGGCGTTCTTGGCTGGGACGCTGCAAAAGGCGCCTCCGGCGAATCGGTGGGAGCTGGCCGAAGTGCTGTCGTCTCGATCCGAATTCGCTAACGATCCCACGTATCCCCTGTTGGTCTGGTACGCCATCCAGCCCGCTGTCGCTCTTCACCAAGCCCGAGCCGCAGACCTGGCGGAGCGTTGCGGGCTTCCCAAGATCCGACGGTTCGTTACCCGGCAGCTCGCGGAGGACTGGGATCAAAACTTGGCTCTCATGGACCGGTTCATTTCGGGGTTGGCAAAGAATTCAGAGGTGGCTCACCAGACCGCGATGTTGGGTGGGATGGTGGATGCGTTGCGCGGGTGGCGAAAAGCCCAGGCGCCCTCCGCCTGGACGGTCCTCGCGCCTCGGCTTTCGGCCAGTTCATCGGAGGAGGTCCGTGGGCTGACCCGAGAGCTTTCGGTGGTTTTTGGCGACGGGCGGGCCATGGACGAACTGCGCCAACGCGTTGGCGACGGATCCGCGGACCTCGCTTCCCGGCGGCAAGCGCTGCGGGCCTTGGTTCAAAGCCGGGCGGATAACCTGGTTTCCCTGATCCAGCCCTTGCTCGCCGAACTCGAGATGGCCTCGGATGGCATTCAAGCCCTGGCTGCACTCGGAAGTGCCGAGACCCCCGAGTTGCTGCTGAAGCACTATCGATCTTTGAGATCGGCGGCTGCCAAGACCGAAGCCATTCAAGCGCTGGCTTCACGTCCAGCGTTCGCCATCGCACTTCTAGATGCGGTAGGGAAGGGAACGATCTCGCGCGATGAGGTGGGGGTAGTCCAAGTACGCCAGCTGCGAAGTTTGGAAGTGCCGCATATCAGTCGGCGAGTCGACGAGTTTTGGCCTTTGTCCCGTTCCTTGTCTGCGGAGAAGCAGCAGCGCCTGGCGGAGTTCAAAGCCCGCTTGCCCGTGGAAGCGGTGAATCAGGCCGATGCCTCACGCGGACGGAAGCTCTTTCAACAGGCCTGCGCCACGTGTCACAAGCTCTTTGGTGAAGGCGGTCAGGTGGGGCCTGAGTTGACCGGCTCGGATCGTCGCAACCTGGATTACCTCCTCGACAACCTGCTGGACCCGAGCGGGGTGGTCGCCGACAATTACCGGGTGTCCGTGGTCACGCTCAAAGATGGCCGGGTTTTGAATGGTTTGGTGGGGCAGGGCGGCGAAAAGACTGTCCCGGTGCAAAGTGCCAGTGAGTCGTTGGTTTTGGAGAGGACCGAGATCGAGTCGGTGAAGCCTTCGGCTCTCTCCATGATGCCCGAGGGTTTGATCGATGGGCTCGACGACACCCAGTTGCGGGACCTCATTCGATACCTAATGGCTCCCGCTCAGGTCCCTCTCCCCTAGAAGCCTGCCCATCTGTTCTATGACACCTCGACCTCCTCTTATTCTTGTGGCTCCGCAAACGGGTAAAGCATCCCCGGGATCCGGTGGTTTGCAGAGCAGCCTGTCGGAGTCCTACGCCGCCGCCATCCGCGCCGCCGATGGGATTCCCCTCATTCTCAGCTGTCTGGTGGATGAAACCTATGTCCGAGAGGTGGTAGGCTTGGCCGACGGTATTTTACTGACAGGAGGTGACGATGTAGATCCTGCGCTCTATGCCCCCAGGATATCCCAGAAGCTCCGAGCGACCATGTCCTTCGACGGACCGGAACGTGATGCCTTCGAACTGCTCGTCATCCAAGAGACTTTTCGTCGGCGTATCCCCTTGATGGCCATTTGTCGAGGCATGCAAATCCTGAATGTGGCTTTAGGGGGCACCTTGATTGCCGATATACCTTCTGAGGTGCCATCGCCTATTATTAATCACCGCCGGATCGACGCCAAAGAGAGCCTTGTTCATGAGGTGGACATCTCTCCTGGGTCTCTGTTTGCGTCGGCTGTGGGATGTTTGAAAATGGGCGTGAATAGTACTCACCACCAAGCGGTGGGCAGGCTGGCTAAAGTTTTACAGCCATCTGCCGTTAGTAGAGATGGTATCGTTGAGGGAATGGAGTTGGGATCAGCTCACATGGACGTGTTGCCATACCTGCTGGCCGTTCAGTTCCATCCGGAACGCCTCTGGGCGCGATATCGGGAACATCTGGAATTATTCCGGAGTTTCACCGCGGCTTGCCGCAGGAATCGGCAATAGAAGTATGAAGTATCGAGTTTTGGTAGTGGACGACCAGGAACCGCTCCGGGATGTCATCAGGATGATGCTAGAGACCGGCGGTTACGAGACCATCGAGGTTGGCGATTCAGCTGCGCTCCAGACCGCTTTTGGCGGTCCTCCCCCGGATGCCGTGCTGCTTGATCTCAAGCTTCCCGATGCGGACGGTCTCGATCTCCTGCCTCTCATCAAGCGCCAATGGCCTTCGGCCGAGGTGATTGTTCTGACCGGTCACGCCTCGTTCGAGGCGGCGGTTGAAGCGATCAAGCGGGGCGCATTTCACTTTCAACAAAAGCCGATCGACCCCAAGGGTTTGCTCAATCTGATCGCAAAAGCTCTCGAGCGGAAGAGTCTTCACGAGGAGACCCGTGCCCTGAGAGCGACGGTCACCGCCCTCAGTGGGGGTGCTGTGCCGGTCTTCAACTCTCCTTCGATGAAGAAAGTGCTGACCTTGCTGGAGCGAGTCGCTCCCAGCGATGCGGCCATCCTGATTACGGGTGAGAGTGGCTCAGGCAAGGAGGTCATCGCCGATCTCGTCCACGCCCTCAGCGGTCGCAAGGGTCAATGCGTGAAGATCAACTGCGCGGCCTTGCCCAAGGAGCTGATCGAGAGCGAGCTGTTCGGACACAAGAAGGGTGCTTTCACCGACGCCAAGGCCGACAAGGCCGGGCTGTTTCGGGAGGCTAACGGCGGCACCTTGCTGCTTGATGAATTGGCGGAGATGCCCATCGAGACCCAGAGCAAGTTGCTGAGAGTTTTGCAGGACAAAAAAATCAGGCCCGTTGGCGATTCTACGGACTTCCCGGTCAACTGCCGGATCATTGCCGCCACCAATCGCAAGATTGAGGAGGCGATCCGATCCGGGAAGCTGCGCGAAGATCTGTATTATCGCATCGGTGTGGTTTCTGTTCACCTTCCCCCTCTGCGTGAACGACGCGAGGACATCATGCCTCTGGCGATGTCCTTCTTGAAGCGGTTCGCCACGCAGGAGAATCGGCCGCCGATGGGATTCACCCCCGCGGCCGAGGAGCGGTTGATGCAGTTCGATTGGCCGGGGAACATCCGTCAGCTGGTCAACGAGATTTATCGGGCCGTTCTGATCTGCGACCAGCCCCAGATCGACACCGAACATCTGAATCTTCCGCAATACAGCCAGGCCGAGGACGCCCCCATTCCGGGTTTGACACTGATGGAGAGGACCGAACGCGCCAAGATCATTGAGGTTCTTGAACAGACCGGCGGGAACAAATTCAAGACCGCCAAGATTCTTGGAATCGGTCGGCAAACCCTCTACAACAAACTCAAGCAATACCAGATTGCGGCCTGAGGCGCGCCGGTGTTTCCGCGGCCTTTCCTTCCTACTTTGACGCAGCGGGCGTGATCTCGAGGTAACCGTTGGGTTTTCTCGTGATCTTACCCGCTGCGTTTCCGTGTCGGCCCTTGGGCTCTATCAGCGGACCACACGATAGAACCGGTAGGTGGTTGATGGCGCTATGGTAAAGGGACTCTTCGCGTTCTGAACCGCGGACCATTGACCTCCTCCGATCAAGGAATCGGTCTGCTCGACGGTTCCCTGTCCCGACCAACTGAGAACCAGGCTGTTCCCCTGTCTTCGGATTTGGGGCCGCTCGAGCGGATAGATTCCCGCATCCCAGTCCGAGTCGCTTTCACCCGCGATCAGTGTGGTGCAGTCGGTCATCCCGGTGCCGGGATCGGAATCGCTGTCCAAGGCGTCGGAGTTGGGACTCGGTGTCGATGGGCTGAAAACATGGCTCGCGGGTAGACCGCTAAACTTGAGGCGGTAGTCGCCTGGTTGGAGTGCGAAGCTATACAAGCCTCCGTCGCTGGTCGTTGTGACCCCCATCACGGTGTTGTCCTCGCACCGGATGACTTCTACTCTGACCCCATCCACGCCGAGTTCTCCGGCGTCTTGGATCCCATTGGCGTTGCTGTCCCGGAAAACAATGTTGCCGATGGACGCCGCCCCATCGAAGACCAGCTTGGCCCAATTCGCCGCGTTCATGAGCGAGAAACGTGGATTGGCGCAGTCCAATTCGCTGCTCTGCGCCCATGCTCCCCAAGATACATCGTTGGCCCCGTGCCCCGGATCGTTGGTCCCGTCCGCATCTCGCCAGAACAGCTCGATCCCCATGTCATGGTCTGGAACGAACCCTATGGACGCCGAGAACGGGATTCTCATCTCGATGATGTACCCCGAGAAAATGCGAGTGCTTTCGTCGAATAGCTCGGGATTCAGCGCCCCCGCGGCTCGTAAATCACTGTAGTGTCGCGCAACGATATCTCTTTGACCGTCCGAGGTGTTGGATCGGTCCAACGCCTGCTGGTATTGGCCCACGGCGCCCCCTCTCACTGCCATCAGCGCCGGCAATCCAGCCTGCTCAATGACCTGCCGGGCACCCCGTTCGTCTGCATCAGCTCCGGCGGGCTTGAAGCGGTCGTTCAAGGCCGCTGTGATCTGAAAGTCGTCGGTGTGGGGCGTGCCGTTGTTGAATCGAGGAAAGTCTCGGTCCGCAACACACTCCGCGCTGTCGCCTCGGGCATCGATGAGCAAACCGAATCCGTCGTTGAGCCCACCGGAGGAACCGAACTCGGTGGTGTCGCGTCCTCCTTGAGCGACGTCATCGATTGTCACCGCCAACACATAGAGAAACTTGGAATCGTATCCGAAATACACCGAGGAGCCAAAGTCACTGTAACGGTCGCCATCGATCCAGGCCAGAAAGGAGGTCTGGTTGAATCGGCCGATCCGATCCAGGCTGAACACCAGTTGGTTGCCGTCCGCGAACGACGAATCAGAATCGCGTACCTCGGGGAACTCCGGATGCTGGGCTATGACTTGGTATTGGTCTAGCGGCCAATCGCTGAGCCGGCCGTCCATGGTGGGCGAGACCGAAAGGTATCGGGCGTGAATCGTTCCTTTGGGGCCAGCCCAGCTTTCGATGGGCTGAGTGCATAGTGCGGCGGCGCTGAATCCGAGCAGGAGTTGGCAGGGGAATAGGCCTCTTTTTTGGGGAGTTCGATGAACGGTGTGAGTAGTCGTCATGGTTAATAGTATTGTTTAGGGACCGACTCTCCCCGGGGGTCAAAAGAGGATACGACAGACCAAAAACGACGGCTGAAACGGCGTTACACCGAAGAGATGGCGCGGAAGGTAGGTGGTACGGAACCGTATGTCATCACGATAATTCCAAGGAATGGGCTGGTGGGCTAACCCTCCACCCGAGCCCAGGCCGGGGGATTCTTGAGTCGGTACAGCATCTCCCCTGCCTTGGGTACCACCAGAATGCCTTCTGACTCTCGATGGGCGTAGTCTTCCACTCGGATCGAGGCCGGGTCTCGGTAGCCAAGATTCACCTCACGACACACGGACTCCGGAATCCCCGTCGCGAGTGTGACCTTGATCCGGCAGTTCTCTACGCCGTTCTCATAGGTTCCGATGCCTCGGACGTGGGTGCAGTGTGCAATCACTCCCCAGGGAAAATGTTTGAACCGGTCCCATTGCTTGAGGAAGTAGTCGCGACAGTGGTAACCCAGTTTTCGTATGTTGGCTCCATGGGTCAGGCAGATTTCATGGATGTGAGGTCCGTAAAGGATCACCTCACCCCCGTCGGCAACCACCGGCTCCAACTTGTACATGCCCTTGCCTCCCACCCATACCTCATCGTACATGGGCGGAAGCACGGAGATCACGGTGTGATACGGATGATCCTTGTAGAGAATATGGACCTGGTCTGAGAGCCGGCTGGCCGCGTCCCACGCTCCCTCGGGGGTGCCGCCGAAGAGGCCGACGAGCCGCTTGTCGGGCGTCACTACCATTGCCAGGCACTTCTTTGGCACTGTCACGAGGGCCCCGGCCCGATCCACGACCTTGCGGACAGGAGTCCACTTGTTGCCTATGATCCGGGGGTTGGTAATCACACCCGCCAGCCAATGAAAGAAATCTAGAATCTTGGGCCCGCCTATCCCGGGAAAGAGGTATTTGTTGCCTCCGGAGAATCCTACGACTTCATGGGGAAACACCGGCCCGATGATGATCAGCTCATCATAGTCGAACACTCGCCGGTTGATCTCCACCGGCACATCCATCGAAAATCTTCCTCCAGACAGCTCGCTGATCTCCGCCGCGGTGAGTGTTCCAATCGTCTGCAGCGCCGCTGGGTTATCCCATTCGTGGTTGAAGAACCGAACTCGACCGTACCGGTCCCGCCTTTCCTCGGCGGTGATTTCCAGTCGATCGCAGATGGCTGCTTCGCTCATCGGCTGATGGGTCCCGAGAGCGACCAGAATATCGATCGTTTTCACGGCGCCACCGATTTGCGCGAACAGCGTTTTAAAGAGAAGTCCGACCGGCGCGGTTCGGGTGCCGTCAGGAATGATCAGCAACACGCGCTTGTTGGCATACGCCTCTCGGGCGCAGCAGCGGGCGACAACCTCGCTGACCTGGGCATCGGCCAGCGAGCCCTCGGTGACGGACGCCTCAGCTATCAAGGAAGGAAGCATGGTGGCCATGATTTTCGGCGGGTTGGTTAAATGGTTTGAGACAGGAAACCACCATCGACGGCGAGGTCGGTGCCAGTCACGAAGCCGCTGGCTTTTGCGCTGGCTAGAAAGACCACGGCCCCCACCAGTTCCTCGGGACTGCCGAAGCGTTTCATCGGCGTGTGGCCCCAAATGGATTGCGTCCTGGCCGTGGGCGAACCGTCCTCCTGAAACAACAACTTGCGGTTCTGCTCCGCTGGGAAGAACCCCGGGGTCAGCGAGTTGACCCGAACGCCGCGAGGAGCCCACTCTCGGGCAAGGAAGCGCGTCAGACTCAGCACCGCTGCTTTCGCTGCCGAATAACTCACAACTCGTGAAAGGGGCAGATGCGCCGAGACGCTCGCAATGTTGATGATGCTCCCTTTTCCACGCTCGCACATGGCCGGCCCAAATTCCTGGCACGGCAGCAAGGCGCCTCCCACCAGGTTCAGATCGAAATTGGCTTGCCAGTCTGACAATGCAATCGACTCAAAGGGGTGATCCGCAGTGACGGTCACCTTGGGGTCGTTACCCCCGGCCGCGTTGACTAGGATCGTGGGGGCTCCGAGCTCGCGGAGAATGGCTTCATGGGCTTGCTTGAGCTGGGCAGGGTTGGAGGCGTCGGCCGGGAAGAATGCCGCCCGTCCCTGGCTCTTCCGGATGGCTGCGACCCGCGCTGCTCCTCGCTCTTCGTTTCGTCCGACCACGGCAATCGCAGCACCCGCCGCGGCCAGGCCTTCCGCCAGTGCGCCACCTAGGACCCCCGTTGCTCCAATGACCACCGCCACCTCATTCGTCAGATCAAACAAGTTCTTCATGATGTGGCGATCATGGTGCGCCAGCCCTGGTGGAGCGGGAAAGTGAAAAGTGAATCCGTGGCATGGCCGCGAATCCCGATCAGGCTCGTTTGGTCATCCCTACCGCCTTCAGCGGAATGCCCTCCCAGGTGAAGAGCCCCCAGCCGATAAGCGCGAACAAGATCTCGCGCGCCCGACGAACCAAGGCGTAGGCGAGGCAGAACGAATCGGAGAGCCCGACCGCTCGCCCCACCAGCAGGATGCCCGATTCCTGGATTCCGAGCGCACCGGGCACGAATAACCCCAGGATCTTGGCGACGCCAACAAACGCTTCGACGGAGAGCGCCTGGAACCAGCTGATGGGATGCCCGATCAGATAGGCAAACCACCAGACTTCCAGGCTATCCAGCAGCCAGCCCAGGCAATACAGCAACAACGCTTTAAAAAAGTGGGGGCGCTCCTGCCCGTAGAACCGAGTGATAGTCTGGTCGATGGGTTGCCACTTCGGGCGCGACTTTTCCAGGATGGCCAGATGAATACCCAGCCGCTTGAGCAGATCAGCCAGGGTTCCAAAGATCCCCCGGCGTTGAATCCAGAAAAGCCCTGCCACCAGCGTTAGGGTGCCAAGCATCACGACCAGGAGTCCGCCACGGAGAGGAGAGTCGGAGGGAACCAAGCTCAAGAATGCCAGCGCGGCGGCGGCGAGGACGATCAGTTGAGCCAGGGTCTGCACGGTCTTGGAGATAACGGCTGCCGCGGTGGCTTGGTCAGTTGGGATCCCACGTTTAGCAAGTAGGACGACTTTGAGAGCCTCCCCGCCCACATAGGCCGAAGGTACGACATTGTTCAGCGACTCGCCGCACCAGCGAATCCGCAGCAGCGTGGCGAAGGGGATGGATCGAATCCCTGCTGCTCCGAAGCACGCCCGCCACGCTGCCGCGTCGATGAGGTAAACGCCGAAATAGGGAATCAATACCGTCGGCGCCCAGAACCCCAGCACTCCCAGACTGCGCTTAAGTTCCTCAGCATCGACCTGCTTGAGCAGCTGGAGGCAGATCCATACCCCCACACCCGAGAGCAGGGCTTTCACCGCCCACTTCATTTTCCCGGACTCCTATCGCGTTGCAGGAGAAGGGCTGTGATCCAGAAAACCTGAGACCCGATGGCAGTCAGCCACAGAAACCACTCCAACCTGCCGATGGCAGCCAACGCCAGCACCAGGACCGAGAAATCCCGTGAGGTAGCCCCGTCGATGAAGGCTTGAAGCCGGGAGTGGGCTGGACCTGGGGGCGGACGAAGAATGCCATGCAGAACCACTGCGAACGACAGGATTGCTCCCACGATACAAGCAGCCCCCAGCATGAGAACGGGCGCCTCGGAGCCAGCCCGATGAAGGCCCCACGCGATTGCGCCAAAGATCGAGATGTGGACGACCTGATCTCCCCCAAGATCGAGCCATTTCCCCAGTTTAGACTCCTTGAACAGGATTCGGGCTACATCTCCGTCCACGCAATCGATAACGGCCGATAACTGAAACAGCAGGGCCCCCCAGATGGTCGAAGCGCGTTCCCCCGAGGCAATGAACCAAGCGCCGAGCACGCCTACGCCGATCGACAACAGGGAGATTTGGTTGGGGGTGATGGGCGTCCGGACGAAAGCTTTCGAGAAGATGGCCCGTCCCATGGGGCGGTTGAACCACCGATCCACGAAGCCGTCGCTGCTGCTGGTGATTGAATCCCACAAGGCTTGGCTGGCTTTCTTCGCTGATGGGGCATCCAGGACCTCCTGCGTGATGCCTTCCGCCATGACTGATGGACCTTGGCTCAGTGCCGTCTCCAGCGCCTGAGGGTCGTCGAGCCGAGACTGAGGTGAGATAGATGAGCCGAAAGAGATGAACCCGGCTGGGATGGGGCGTCCGCAGGCGGTAACCAGGCGGCCCTGTTGAGCGATGGCGCGCTGAAGATCGGCCGCTTGGAGCAGCCAAGTCGACTGAATGATGAGGGCTGATCCTGCCAGCCTAGGCGTTTCGAGGTGGAGCTGCACTGGGATGTTCCAGGCTTGCGAGCGTGGGAGGTTTGGCGGGGTGGATGCTGCCACGATGTGGATCGGGGTACAGCCTGCGCGAAACGCCGCCACGACAAGTCGGTCGAGCAAGGGCAGAGTGGCTACAGGATGGGACCCGTGGTCCTCACGGCAGAAGATGAGAGCGGGAAGGCTCAAGAGCTTGGCTGTCTGGTTTGTGAGGTGCTGGACTTGGCCTGCAGGATGGTTGTACCCATAGATAGAAGTGAGCGGGTTTCTAGAGAACACCGAAAGAGGCATCAAGAGCAATCTTCTGAAGTTTTCTAACTGATTGGTCGATAGGTTATTGAGGGATCGTTGTCTCGAGGCGCATAGGCGTGCACGTCGTGGCTTGAAGCCCTTAGGTTGGCAGGAGTGTCCAAAAAGCATACAGTTTTCGATGCCAATAAAGGCTGGGAACTTGACGGCCAACCCGTTTTCCGAGTTGCCAAAGTTGAAAAGTCATGCTCTTTTCTTAGATGCATTCCCGAAAGCCAGCGTGCGTATTTTTGGAGCGAGATGCCGAAGGCAGCTCTCACACCCCGACGTGCCGGATTTTGGGAATGTAGTCAACACGTGTTATAGTACAAAATCGAAGTCAACAACCTATGCGACGTTTCTTCCTTGCCCCTTTGGTCCTGGCGTTCGCGTTGGCCGTGTCAGTCAGAGCTGCCGATCCTGCTGATACCACCCCGCCGACGCTCGTTTCCGCCACTCGTTACACCACGAACATGTATCAGGTACATGTGACGTTCTCAGAGCGAATCGATACCAACTCCGTCTTCCAAGCGACCAACTATCGGATTCGTACTCTGAGCGGTTCTCCTGTGAGGACTTTGACCGCCGTCATTGTGGAGACCAACACCTCGGTGACACCCCGTTCGACCACTAACGTGGTCGCTACGTTTGCAGAGGAACTCGATCTAAACCGTGATTGGGGGCTGTATGTCGCCCGTCTCAGTGACACGAACGACAATGTCATGGTCGGCACGAACTCCGTGGTCATTCGCACCGTCTCGACACTGATCCCGCGTGAGGGCGAATGGTATCGTCGTGACGACGCCTACTATCCGGAATTTGCTCAGTTCCGGTTCACTGATAATTCTTGGGCCCAGATAGACTACGATTACGAAAGCCAGTTCCTCTTTGGGCTCGCCGGCTTTTATCTCGGTGTCGGTGGCACTCCGCCGCCCAACGGGAACACGACTCTGTGCTGCTATCCCAACGAAGTCGACACGGCGTCCACCACAGCCTATTACCGAACCAAGTTCAACGTTATCGGGAGCTTGTTTAACAGCACCTTTGCAGTGAAGTACTTCATCGATGACGGCGCGATTGTTTATTTGAACGGCAAAGAGGTTTGGCGCACGAACATCTCGGCAGCTATCACCGCGCCCACCTATCGAACCCTGGCGAGTGCGTCCGGCGCTCTCAGTTGGCGGCCCACCACGGGCCTGCTTACGCTCCCTGCTTTTAATAACGCAGTCGTGGAGGGTGTGAACCATCTCGCCGTTGAGGTCCATCAGCGCACGGCGGCGGATGGAACCGCGGGATTTGGTTTGGAATTGGTCCAGACCTACACCAACCGAGTGGGTGGCCCGGTCAGCATTGTCCGTCACCCTATCAGCCTCACCAACGTGGTTGAAGGAACTACCGCAACTTTCGATGTGCTTCCGGACGGCAAGGCACCCTTCAAGTACAAGTGGTTCTTGGTCGGTGCCGATGGCAAGACCAACACCATTGCTGACGCCACCAATCGGGTGTTGAGCATCAAGCCCGTTCCTCTGGCTTACAATGGCGCCAAAGTGTTCGTTGAGGTCATTGGTGCTGCGAGTGCGACGGTGAAGGCGGTCAGCAGCAACGCGACTCTGAGTGTTATTCCGGACGTGGGAGCTCCTTCCATTGTTTCTGCGATCTATGAAGAGGACACTGAGGGAATCACCTTGACCTTCTCTGAGAGCATGAAGCTCTCGTCAGCCCTGGACAAGGCCAACTACACTTTGACCAACCAACTTGGGGAAGTCATCGCGATCAACACCATCGAAGACATCGATGGCCAGAGTATCTTGATCAAGCCGGCGGCTCCCCTGACGGCGGGCGCTCGCTATACGCTGCTTCCTCGCAATCTGACCGACAATGCCGGCGTTGCCAATGCGCTCAACAACGGGTTGGCCGTGCAGGTCGGTGGTGTGTTCACTCTGATCCCGTTTGCGAGCGAGTGGCATTACTATCAGCAGGGCACCAATCCTCCAGTGGGAGTGGGTTGGCAGACCAAGGCCTATGTGGAAAACAACCGCTGGGAAGTGGGTAATGGCCTTTTCTACAATGAAGACGAAGAAGTGCCGCTGCCTTCCAAGAACATCTTGCTCAATCTGAGCGACGTGGACGGTAACCGTCTCATCACCTACTACTTCCGGAAGACCTTTGATTTCCGGGGTGCCACGAATGGCGTGAGGCTTACTTATGGGCACGTGGTGGATGATGGAATCGTGGTTTGGCTGAATGGCCAAATTGCCGCCCGATTCGGTATGACGGGAACTCCCACCTACACCTCATTCGCCACCGATCGAGCGGGCGATGCTTCCTTGACCAACGGCATCACGTTTGCCTTGACCAACATCGTCCAAGGTGAAAATCAGATTGCTGTGGAATTGCATCAATCCAGCGCCACGAGCAGTGATGTGGTGTTCGATCTGGAGTTACTGGCAAATATTCCCTCCACCATAACGACGAACGTGGTGGTGTTGCCTCCGGTGAAGCTGAGTGTTTCCATCGCGAACGGCAACGCGGTTATTACCTGGCCGACACCTCCCGTGGGCTCTGTGCTGGAAAGCACCACGAGCCTGTCACCTGCCAGCTGGCAGACTGTGGCCGGAGCCACCAGCCCTTACAGCGCACCGCTCTCGGGTGCCAATAACAAGGCACGGTACTACCGCTTGCGGCAGCCTTGAGTTATTCATTAACTCAGCTAGCCCTCATTCAATAACACGTTCAAGGCGCCGGAGGATATCCTTCGGCGCCTTTTCTGTTTCTGATGCAGTTATTGCGACGATCCTAGAAGTCGCTTTGGGATCGAACCTGGCTTGCTGGATGTAGGAAACGGCTCCGTTCTCGGTCGAGTTGCTGGTAGCCACGGACAAAGAAGCAGGCCTGTCCCCTTCTGGCCCCCTTAAGCCTCAACAGACACCACGGCTTGCCCGTCGTTACACAATCGAAAGTGAGGTCTGTCCCTCTTGAGTCCCAGGCACGAAAGTGAGGCCTGTCCCTGGTTGTGAAAAACTGGCGAACTTCCTATCGCTGCCCTACCTTCTCCCGAGTTTGGAACTCTCCCAACACAATCCCCGTCTCCGGGGAGGCGCGCGGGGTGGCTCGCCGGGTGGTCTCTCCCGGGAAAGGCTGCTCCATGGATGACCGTTCCAAGGCGTCCCTAGGGCCTCGTTCGCATCGGCAAGCAATGGATTGGTCGCTGGTGCTCGTGAGCCAGGGTATCGAACCGGAGCTTCTTCAGAGAGATGCGCAGCCTTACCCTGACTTGCTGGTCCCAGCCGAAGAACTTTCGCGATCTCTCCAAATCCTCGAACAATACCAAAGGGAGAACCGCCATCGGCGCTGGCAACGCCCGCTCCCAAGAACCCGGATCCTTTTTGACTGGCAGAGCCTAGGATGGGGCGCACTGGTGTGCATTCTCTTTGCTTTCCAGATGGCCGAGGGCTCCCTGCTGCTCCCACTCGGGGAATTTGATTCTAAACGAGTATTGGCTGGTGAATGGTGGCGATCGGTGACGGCGACATCATTGCATGCAGACGTGCGCCACCTGAGTTCCAATGTCAGCACCGGCTTGATCTTTTTAAGTCTCGCCATGGTCGAATACGGAGCCGGTCAGGCGCTGCTGGCCATGACTGTGGCTGGAGCCCTGGCCAACGGGGTGGGTTTGTTGATGCGCCCGGTTGCCTACCATGGCTTGGGTGCCTCCGGGGCGGTGATGGCTGCTCTTGGGTTGATCGCGGTGAGAGCATTCCGCTTTCAAGAGTGGCGCGAACGTCCCGTGCTGACCACGGCCCGCGGGCTTATCGCCGGGGTTTTACTGCTGGTCCTCCTCGGCTTCAGCCCGCAGGGTGACATTCTCGTCCATGTCGCGGGCTTCGTGATCGGTGCAGTGTTCGGATTGTTACTAAGTCCCTTCGCTGGAAATTTGCAAAGTCAGTCCCGCTGGGACCTGCCTTGCAAGGCGGCTTTCACCCTGCTCGTCTCGGTTACGTGGTGGCTGGCCCTTAAAGGGCAGACTGGCTAAAGCTGGTTTGTTTCCAGGCTCGCCAGCACCTCAGGATCTCGCACATCCACCCATCGGCCAGCAATTTGCATCCCTGCGATTTTGTGAGAAGAAGCGACGAGGGCGTTGAGTGCATCAGTCAACTCGTACTCTCCGCGTGGGGATTTTTGAAGCTTGGCAGTGAAATCGTATACGACTGGGCGAAACAGATAGATGCCAGCGTTGTACCACGCCGTCTGTCCCGGCTTCAGCCATCCGGTGCGTTTCAACTCCTCAACTTGCTCCGCTGTCGGTTTTTCTACCAGGCGCCGGAGACAGAATTCATCGTCAAAGAAGTTGAGGCCCCCCTTGGTCACATCTTCACTGCCCGTGACCGTGACCACCCCCGAGAAGGAACCTTCGCGGAAGCGCTTGATCATTTGTTGGTAGGTCTCTGGACGAACGAGAATGTCTCCGTACGTAAGCAGGAAATCATCGGAACCGATAAATCCCTTGGCAAGCTCGGGGGCTTTCCCCGTACCGTCCTGTACCACTTGGCGGCCGTATTCGATCCGCAATCCCCAACGGCTTCCATTTCCAAAGTACTCTTCGATTACCTCAGCCCGGAAGCCGGTCACGATGAAAATCTCGCTGATGCCCGCATCCTTAAGTCCGTTTAGGATATGCTCCAGGATGGGTTTGCCTTGGACTTTGAGCATCGGTTTGGGGATCTCTTGAGTGAGTTCCCGCATCCGAGTCCCTTTTCCAGCTGCTAAGACGACTGCTTTCATTCGAGATATCTTTCTTGGGTCTCCAACCAGGGAGCAATCGGAAAATCTGAATAAAACTTAAGCGATCAGAGAATCCATCTTGGGGAGGGTTTCTGCCCCCCCGCTCCCCAAGCCTTGCTCAACTAGGACGGCTGGGATTCGTTGCGTCAACCGTGGGGTTGCTCCTCCACAGTACGACCAGCGCGAGCAGAGCTAGCACGGGGAGCCACCCTGCAATCACGAGGCCCAGGTCATAAGATCCTGTTTTGTCCACCATCCAGCCGAACAACTTTTGGGCCGGCGGGGCGAACAGCCAAGCCGCTACGCTGGCGATCCCAGTGACCTTGCCCTGATGAGCGGGAGAAATGTCCTGGGTCAGGGCGTGGTAAATGGGGAAAAGCCCCAACAAGCCCGCCCCTACGCACAGTAGGGTAGCCCCTAGAGCCCAGCCTTTGGGCAGGATGGCTACCAGGGTCGTCAGGGCGGTTAGTGCGGCACAGCAGCCGAAAACCCCTATTCGGGACCCATGGACGCTCCAACCGCGCTTCACGAGCCACAGTGTCAAAAAGCCCGCAGCGAGGCACCCAACGTCGGTAGCGATGTAGAAGAGGGAGTTAAAATCCAGAGCGGCTCGCTCGGTGAACCCTCTCCCCTCCTGAAGGAACTTGGGAAGCCACGCACGCAGAATCTGCCACGAGGTGTTGATCAGGGCGATGACGATGAGAACCGCGAACATCTTTCGGCTGACCAAAGCGTTTCTCAAGGCGAGCAAACTGGCCTGGCTTTCGGAGGCGGTTGCGGTTTTGGGGGTATCGTCCAGGTCCCCTGAGCGCACCAAGTAAAACCAAGCAACGATCCATACCAGTCCGATCAGACCCACCAGCTGGAATGCGAAGCGCCAACTGTCCAGTTCATCGGTGAGCAGGAAACGCATCAGTAACGGGGTGATGATAGCACCGATGGAAGTTCCACTCTGAAGCACGCTGTTTCCCATGGAGCGATCCTTGGGCTCTAGCAGCTTAAGAGTGGTCTTGATCGCGCATGGCCAGTGTCCTGCCTCGAAAAAGCCCAGCAGTGTGCGGCAGATGAGTAGTCCACTGTAGCTCTCCACCAGACCGGTGGCAAAGCCCACAACGGACCAGAGCAACAACACCGCTGGATAGACCCATCGAACCGAAATTGCGTCCGCCAAAAACCCGAAGACCAACGATCCTACGGCGAATGCCCATCCAAACCCCATCTCCAGATTGCCATATTGTTCGTTGGAGAGCTGGAACTGTTTGGTAATACGTACGGCGGCATTCGCGAGGGTCTGCCGATCCATGTAGTTGATCGTCGAGGCGCAGAGCAGCAGTCCGCAGATCCACCATCGCCAAGTTCCCTGCCGGGTGTCGCGGGGAGTGCTCATCCCTCCCAGGACTTGCCGTCCCATGCCACAACCCGGTTCAGTAGCGCCACGACATCCCCAGCGAATCGGCTCAGGAGTGCCTCGCCTTTATCTGCCGTTGAAGCTTTCGGGCTACCGATGTGCCCAGGTTCCGTCCGATCCTGAGTCACCCAGCCCCGCGAGGCGGGTTCGAACGGATTGCCGAAGGGTACATCGGGTGCTGCCTGATAGTTGCCGACCAGATGAGGCGCGATCCTTAGCATCATCGAGGTTTCCCACTCGCAGGCGTGTCCCATTTGATGTTGCACCCATGCTGGGTCGGGTTGGTGTGCCTGCTGTCCCAGCAGCCAGTAGGTCCCAAACAGCAGAAGTAGGTCCTTCCGCTGTCGATATTTCTGGCGCAGCTCAAACACCGTCTGCTTACCTGGCACGTCATTCCCTCCGTGACCATTGATGAACACGATCCGCCGAAAACCATGGTGTATGAAGTTGTCGGCGAGCCCGGTTAGAATGTCCAAATAAACCCGTGGGGCTGCGGATAGCGTGCCTGGAAAATCCAAATGATGGTCCGAGTTCCCGAGCCACTGAAGGGGCGTGATCAAGAGTTTGTCTCCCAAACTCAAGGCCGCCCGACGGATGACTTCGGCCAAGAGTTGGCTGTCGGTGAACAGCGGCATGTGGTGCCCATGTTGCTCCAAGGCTGCCACCGGGATTACCACCGGGGTGTCTTTGGACAGGTCGGAGACCTGGCGCCAGGTCATGTCAGTGAGTTGCATTGAATACGTGAATGCACATTAAGCGGTTCTGCCTTGCGGAGACAAGTGCGGTCATGGAGTTGGAGCCAGGAGCTCCAGCAGATCGGCCATGTCCTGCTCGCTAACCCCTTCCTCAAGCCCCTCTGGCATCAGGGACAGCCCTGCGGGAGCAAACGATTTAATCTGGTCGCGACTCCACTGAGTTTCGAGTCCGTCGGCCGTCTTAAGCCGAATGTTGGCTGGAGTCTCGGCCACCAACAGACCGGTGAGCGACTCGCCGCCGGCGGTTTCCATCAGATAAGCCTGGAAGTTGGGAGCGACCTCCCGGTTCGGGTCCAGAATCTGGGTCAGCAGCTTCTCTTTACCCATCGAGCGGACCGATTCAAAATCAGGTCCAACCGCACGCCCCCGTCCTTGGTGGCGATGACAAGTGGCGCATCGTTGATCGTAGACCTTCAGCCCGCGCGACGGATCCCCCTTTAGGGCGAGGGCGGGTAAGTATCGGTTCACGATGGTTTGCCTTTGAACTGTTTTGGGGGCTCCCAGCAGGGTAAGAATTCTCTCCTTCAGCTCCGGCTCCTTTTCAGCGCGGAGCGCGTTTACTTGGGCTGTGTTCAGCTCCAGACGGGCTATCGCTCCTCGCTCCACGCCGGCCACCAAAGCGGGAACCCAGGCTTTGCGGCGGGTCATGAGGGTAATGAGCTCGGGGCGAACCTCAGATGCAAACTCGTTCCACCGGCTGACGAGGAGATTCGCCACATCTGCGGAACCGAAGGCGCTCAAGGCCTCGACGGCTGCCGCCCGCTCGTCCCCCCGATGTTTCGGTCCCAGGGCCGTCAGCAGGGTCTCCCCTCCACGGGAAAAGGGAAGGTAGCCAATCAGTCGGATCGCGGACGCTCCGGTGTGATCTGGACTGCTGAGTCTGTTGGTATTTCGAGCCGCTAGCATCGCCCAATCGACATGCTGCGCTACGACCTCTGCGGAGGTCTTGGAGGTCAGGAGTTCTTGCGGGCGAGCCACTCCCGACGCGAGTGCCCCGAGCAGGGAAACGCTGAGTGTGGAAGGCTTCAGGCCTGCGATGGTGCGCATCGCTGCCTCCAGCTCATCAGGGATCCCTCGTCTCCCGATCATTCGGCAAAGCGCCATGCCTATGGCGGGCCCTGGCTGATCTGCGGCTGGATTCCGGGTCAGCAGAGCGTGAAGCATGATCAGCGAGTTGGTTTCAACCGCGTTCAGGATCGCAGGAACCAACGCCGGCTCGGAGAGGCTCCGCTCAGAAAGTTGATTCAGTAGGCTCGTTTCATCCGCCGGCTCGATAACAGAAAGCGACCAGGCGAGCTGGTAACACACCCTTGGGTTGCTATCCGTTGCCAGAGATCCGAGGGCTTTCCTGATTTCTGGCGAGCCGAGGAACTGAGGCCAGCGCTCCAAGAGCCGTAACCCCTGCTCTCGAACCGTGGGCGACGTGTCCGCGAGTGCGAAGGCTAAACTTTTTTCGTTTACCCCGCGCAGGCCATCCAAGGCCCACAGCGCATGTATTCTTCCCAGAGGTGTTGGAGAGTTTGTGGCCACTCGAAGCAGCGCAGGGATCAGCGAGTTGTCTTTCCGCTGGAAGATTAATCGGGAGGCCGTATCGCGGTGCCACCCGTTGGGATGTTCGAGCGTGCCGACCCACTCCTCGGGACTCTGTTGGGCGATCCTCAGGGCGGTGGGTTGTTTGAAGCCAGTCGGAACAATGCGATAGATTCGGCCTCGGTCGTTACCGCTGTTGAGGTCTAGGTGACGTTTGATGCTTTCAGGAATCGACCAGGGATGTTCGATCGTCTCTCGATACATGTCGGCGACGTAGAGCGCACCATCGGGACCGTTTGCAAATTGGACCGGCCTGAACCAATTGTCGGTGCTGGTCAGAAACTCAGTCTTTTTTTCATCGGGCGCTCGGTCTGCTGTGTAGCTGACTCCATCCGCTTTCACTTTCTTGTGGTGGATGAGGTTGCTTCCGCAATCGGCTATGAACGCGTCGCCGAGATAGTCGGAAGGGAAGGCGTCGCCTCGGTAAATCGTGACGCCGGTAGCGCCGGTGAAATAGCCGGAGGGTCGTCCTCCGCCTTCAATCAAGCCCTCCACTGCTCCGGTGACACGCCAGCGCGTGCGGATGACTCGCCAAGGTTCATCAGGACTTCGGCGAAACACTTCGGCGGCCGGGCCGTCCTTGGCGATACTCTGTCGCGGGGATGGCAACTCGGCAAAAGGATTGCGGCCGAGATAGCGATCATCAAACACCGCGAACTGAATATGATCGCTGTTGCTGCAGAGAAATTTCCGGCCTGCGTTGTCAAAGCTCATGCCGTGTTGTCCCCCGCCTGTTTCAGGACGCAGGTCGAAGGTTCGCGGATCAAACGAAAAATCGCGGCCTCGCAGCTCCACCGGCTTGCTCCCGGGGGATCTCGCGATCGTGATGCGGCCGCCGCTCACACTGGCAGAGCCATGGATGCGATTGTCGAGTCCCCAGTGGAAGGAATTGAACAATGCCTGCACATTGAGGCGCTTCAGGGAATCAGCCGCGAAACCGCTGAAAATGAGTTCGCGTTGGTCAGCTCGCCGATCCCCATTGTTGTCCTTCATGAAAATGATGTCCGGGGTCGAGCCCACAAACACTCCTCCGTCAAAACAGACAACGGCGGTGGGCCAGGGCAACCCCTCCGCGAAGACGAAGCTTTGGTCGAAGCGACCATCTCCGTCGGTGTCCTCGAGCACGCGGATTCTGCCCAGCTGCTCATCGCGTCGCTCAGAGTAGTCGCGCATTTCAACGACATACAGTCGGCCGTTCTCATCGAAATCCATGGCCACCGGGTCGGCCAGCAGTGGCTCGGCCGCGACCAGCTGCAGCTCGAAACCTGGCTTGATCAGGAAGGTGCTGAGCGCCCTTGCTGGCTCTGTTGCCGGGATTCTTGGAAGGTCTAAATTGGAGATTTCCGGCTCAGCAGCTTGCAACCAGTGGCCGGTGGCGATGGCCAGCGCGCCCCAGCGGAATAGCGGATATTGTGGCACGGGTTGAGCATGCCTCGAAAGGCGCAAGTTGGGTAGTGGCAAAACGCGGTGTCCCTACTTTTAGGGAAGCAGTCTCGACGAATCTTCCTCGGTTCACTACTTCAAGCGATTGTTGAGCTCCGTGGAGCTGGTAAGGTGAGCGCGTTGTCAGAACGCCCCGGTCTTGCCGGTTGCGAAGTTCGCTGTGAGGAAACGAGGAGGCGCAGCGACAGAGCATCGCACCGAGGAGGGCGATGTAGGCCCAGGGGGCGGAGCCTGTATCAGAGCGATGTTGTTTATCGCAAGGGGGTCAGGCGAAGCCAGTGAAGTTCCGGAGACCTGGCGTCTTAGGATCGATAAGTCACGGGGCGTTCTGACACACTTCTCTCAAACCAGTTCAGGCTGCAGTCCCAGGGTCCCACGCAGCTTGGCTAGATACTCTGGCATCTCGACCTCGCGCAGCATTTGCCGTGCTTCTTTGAGACGCTGGTTTAGTCCAAGTCGATTCGCTTCCTCAGAATGCGTCTCTTTGGCGAGAAAGGTTTCCACCGCCTTGATATGGCGTTGCCATTGCCTGATGTCCAAGATTTGTTTCGCCCGCAACCGGTTCTCATACCATCCGCTTTCGAGCAGGGACTTGGTCGTGAAAAGCTCCCGAACCCCCGCATCACTGAGTCGTTTTCCCTCCCAATGCCCGTCTCTCATGATATGCAGTAGGGCGTTCAGTGGGGGGCAGGCTTGGCCGACGCTTCCATCCTCAAAATACATCTCCGCAACACGCTGCTGAGTGGAGATGACGTTGTCGATTCCGTCTGCGAAAACGCTCATGTCCTGCAGCTCAGGCTGGAGCATGTTGGCATCAAAGACCACGTGAGGGTGATGGAAGACCCGGCCAAAGAAGCTTTGGGCGAAGCGTGCGGTGATGCGGTAGCCAAAGCGTGAAAACTGCAGCGTCCGGCCCTCGTAGGCCATGTCCTCGCAACGCGCCAGGTATCCATTCTCGATCAAGAACTTCGGTTCTCGCTCGGCTGAGCTCATCCGGCACCAAACTTCAGGAACCAAGAGGCTGATATCATGGTCGACCCGTGCGTGGGGTCCTACGCAACCAGCACTGGTCACGAAGCCATTCACTCCGCAGAGAATACTCGAGATCACCGCCGCGTTCAGGTCGATGATCGGAGGGAGTGCGTTGAACGGTCCTTTGGTCAAGGCCCCTTCGGAGCCCGCTCCCGTCGTGGAGGGCGATTTTCCGGTGATGCTGCAGATGAACTCCATGAACAGCTCAGGCAGCTCCATGAAGTGAATGGGGTTATACACGGCAAGCGGACGAATGTTGGACGCTAGATCGGGACCGTTGTTGCGTCGGCCTGGGAGGGTGGCACTCACCGGAGTGAGCACGGGTTGCCCCAGCGGGATTCGCCGTAGGAAGCGTGTCGCGATCTCGGCTAGATAGTTTGCTCGCGGATTTACAAGATCAGGTCTGAGCTGGAGATACCTCGGATTCTTGGAGGGTTTTCCGTCCACTAGCCTAGGGTTGGAGGTGCAGACAAAGTAAGATCCGGGCTCGCCGTGCATCGCGTCTCGGATGAGCTGCTGCATTGGCTCGGTGTATTTAACGTAGCCAATGGAGTCCTCCATGAGTAGGCGGGCTGAGCTGGGAGTGAGCGGCTCATAGTTGGAGAAAAAGTTCCCCGTTTGCGCAAAATCCGCCTCGGTTTGCTTGTCATACCCGCGATGAATGGCGTCATCTGGTCTTTGAAAGAGCCGCTGCTCGCAATTCTGAACAAACTTGAAGGAGGCCACGTCGCTAGGATGATCAGGGTTGAGGTCTGAAAGGGCGGACCGGGGCACCACCACGGATGCCGTGATGTCGTCCTCCATCTGCAGCTTGGCGGCCGGCATGAAGTCCTTTCGAACTCCAAACACGCGCCAGGCTCCATCGCCGTCGTAACCAACTCTGAGATAGGCCGTTGCGAGCTTTCTATTGTCCAACTTCAGCTCATTGCCCGGGACTCCGTTGATGATGTCGACACCGAAGTGATCCCGCCAGCGTTCGCCCCACTCCGGCTTGTAGAAGCGCTTCACTACAAAGACCAGCTCTTTGATGTGTTGGGGAATGCTCGCCAACCACTCGTTATACGCGGCCGTGTATTCCCTCGGCGACGGCGTGAGGAGTTTGATCACCGAGCCAAGCGACCGTTCCGAAGCCAAAATGGAGCGGCTATCGTTGGTCCGATTGGCTGTTTTCTTAAACCGATGGGTGTAATCTCGCTTGAGCAACTCCGCGACACGGTCGAAGTCCTTTTGGAAGTGAGTGACGAAAATGGGCCCCTGAAGGATTGCGTCGCTAATCGGCTTTGAAATCTCTGATTTTCCGCCCCCGGAAACCGTGCATGGCTTGTGACACACCGTTCCTTCGGCAACTGTGCCCACCAACCGCCAGGAGCGATTGCCCTGTGGTTTCTCCATCTGCACCTTGTAGCCGGAGGGACGAATGTAGGTCCGACCGGGTAGAAGGCGGATGGACTGGCGTTGGCCGGCCTGCTGCCAGCTCACTTCCTGCTTGTGCAAATCAAAATGGACGTCCTCCGGAACATAAATGATGTCGGGGTAACGCTTGTCGATGGCGTAGCCTTCAGGCTGAAGGTTCATGATCGGGCCGAACCGTTCGATGACGTCCGCGAAGGAACGATCCAGTCGGCGCACATGTAAATTGCCGCTGAACTCCTCGCCCAAGTCATAGCTGGCGTAGACCATCGCTCCGCCGGCATGCTCCTCCTCGCAAAGACCAAACAGGTTCGCAGCGTAGCTGATCTGCGTTTTGACCTCCTTCTTGCAGTAGCCGAAATAGTTGTCGGCGATAATCGTCACCATGACGCCCTCGGCGGTCCGACATGTCACCTTGAAGGCTGCGCCGCCATTGTACATCTCCTCGGGATTCTCATAGCACATCCTATCGCGCTTCTGGCGATCGGTGGCTTGATCCACGTGAGGCAATCCGAGTTCCTTCTTGGTGAGCCGGATAAGGTGAGGTGCCAAGATCACGCAACCGGTGTGTCCAGTCCAATGATGGATGTCCAGGGCGGCGTCATTTTCGGGCAGAAAAGGATCCCCTGCGTTTCCAAAAATGCTCTCAACAAAATCGAGGTTCGAAACCAGATTGCCCGGAGCAAAAAAACGGATCTCCATGGACTTCTCCGGAATGAATCCTGGCACGCCAGGGCAGACGAGCGGCCGCAAGAGCAGCGAGACAAAGCACTCGGCCTGCTGCCTTTGCGATGAGGTAAACGGCAGGCGCATCAGCTTCTTGGGAGGATTCAGCGCGTGCCTTAGTAAATGGGAGAATACGGCTCTGGGGACCGCGACCTTGTCGGCGGGAATGGGCAGACCTCCTTCGGCAACGTGGAACACCCCCTGGGTTGTTCGACGGTCGCTGCTGGGGTTGTGCAGCACTCCTTGCTTCAAGCGGTAGGATTTGACGATCTCCGAGACGAATTCGTTCTTGTCGGGCGGGAGTGAAAGCACACGGGCGATACCCGGGCGGTCCAGAATGAAGGTTCGGCTGGGCAATCGAGGCACATGCCCAACTTCGCGCAGGTGCTCCGCGAGGAAGTCCTGGATTCTCTGATCGACGGGTGGGAGATACTTGGCGAGCAGACGGTCCGTCTCCCGCTGATGGGCCAGTAGGGCCGCTGCCATCTCCTGAAGCGCCGCGTCGCCACCCGCCTCCACCGTTGGACACCCCATGAAGGCGAGCTTTAAGTTAATATACTGGATGAACTTCTCGTCCGAGGTCAGGGCCGAGGTCAAGTTGTGGGCGGTTGCCTTCGCAAACTTATTGCTCATTCGATGTAGATGTCGGTTGGCTCTGCCAACTAGCTAAGCGTTTGTAGCGCCACTCCCACACTCGTGCAATCCAGGATCACGTCTTCTTTTTCATGCCTTCAAATCCCTCCGGGAATTGTCTTGAGTCCTCCCGTTCAGTTCACTCAAAAATCCTGGCTACCGGCTGCTGGTTTGCTAAGGGCAGCGTCAATGCCTGGCAGGGCCATGACTATCACGCTGCCCAGGTTCTGGGGTGGTTTGACTGATATTTTCGCCATGAATATCGTTACCGATTCTCGTTGTACTGGTTATCATAGGCTAGGCCATCCCGAGCGGCCTGCTCGGATTCAGGCCAGCGTGGACGCGTTGAAGGGCCAAACAACTCTCGCGTGCGAGTGGATCACACCCTTGGAGGTTTCCGATGAGCAGGTCCTGCGCGCTCATGACCGTGGACTGCTGGAGAGCGTTCGCCGAGGAAGCGAGGATTTCGATGGGGATACCCCGACTCACCCTCAGATAGGTCAGCACGCTCTTCGGTCGGTTGGCGGAGCCTTGCGTGCGCTTACATTGGCTCGCAAAGGCCAGTGGGCCTTTAGCTTGCTACGCCCTCCGGGCCATCACGCCACTCGGCACCACGCGATGGGTTTTTGTTATTTCGACTCGATCGCCATCGCCGCTCTCGAGGCCCGGGCTTCGGGTGTTAAGCGAGTTGCCGTTTATGACTTTGATGTGCACCACGGCAATGGCACGGAAGACATTTTCCTCGGCCAGACCGGCACCGCCTTTTTCTCCGTCCATCAATTTCCTTGTTACCCAGGAACGGGGGAAGCTCATCGAGGGGACAACTGTTTTAATTTCCCGGTCCCCCCGATGACTCCGCGGCGGCAGTATCGTGCAACTCTCGAGAGAGGTTTGCGTGAGCTCCAGAAATTCAAACCCGACTTGGTGGGTGTTTCCGCTGGGTTTGATGCCTATGCGAAGGATCCATTAGCCCAGGGGACGCTGGAGGCCGAGGACTACTACTGGCTTGGGCAACAGTTTCGATTCCTCGGAATTCCGGTCTTTAGTGTGTTGGAAGGCGGCTACAGCGAGGAACTCCCTCAGCTGATCATCGCCTACCTAAAGGGCTTGGAAGGAAAGTGAGCATCCCTCCCCAATGGAAAGGGGAGACGTTGCTAGATTTGGCGGGATCAGGCGCTAGGCCTTCGGATCATTCGGCTTCGAGTCCCGGCCATTCAGGAATTTATCCAGCATTTTGGGCTTTTTCTCAAAGAAATTCACCAGATCGGCCAGTAAGGTTACGGTGTCAGGACTCAAATGATGCTCGATTCCCTCAATGTCCTTCCTTTGCACCTCTTTGGAGAGGCCGAACAGGGAAAAAAACCGGGAGAGGGTTTTGTGACGGCGTTGGATATTGCAAGCTACCTCCAGGCCCCTCTCGGTAAGCATCAGGCCCCGGTATTTCTCATAATTTAGATAGCCCAGCTCGCCCAGTCGCTGAACCATGCTCGTCACCGAGGCTTGTTTGACCCCGAGGGATTCGGCAATATCTACCACCCTGGCGTACCCTTTGCGAGTGATCAACTCGTGGATTCGTTCCAGGTAGTCTTCTGCGCTTTGGCTTGGCGTTGACTGCGGCATGTGGGGACCAATCAAACACAATCAACGCGGACCGAGCAAGGACAGTTGAACGTTCCAATTTCCGTCGCTGGACACCGACCCCTTCGGGATGGTAAACCCTAGGAAGCCCAGTTGAACTTTTGACACCTTGAAAGCGCTTATCATTAGCTTCCCGGTCCGGCCTCTCGGAATTTGCTTGTTGATCTCCTGCAGCGTCGCCGGCGCGCTCCGCGCTGCGGACTCCGATCCTGCTCATCGGTCCTTGTCCCTCAGCGACTGTTTCCAGCTTGCGTTGAAGCACAATCTGGACCTCAAAATAGAGAGGTTATCCGGCAAGATCGCCCAGCATCGCCTTGATGAGTCTCGAGGTGTCTATGATCCCACCTTCAACATTTCCGCCACCCGTGATTTCCTCGATCAGCCGAGCATGTTTGATCGGAAGAAGGAGGAGGGGGATGTTCCCTACCAGCTGACCAGCGACATCTTTAGCGGCGGGATTTCGGGTAAGCTTCCCACCGGATTGACGTATGACCTGAATGGCGCATTAACGAAATGGAAGGCACTCACCGATCTACGCGACTTGGGCGTGCCAGGCACTGGATTCCGGAACACCAACGAATACGGACTCAGCAGCGGTATATTTCTCAAGCAGCCGCTGCTTAAGGACTTTTGGACGGATGCAGACCGGATGAAGATTCAGGTCAGCCGCAAGAATCTCCAGATTTCCGAGAATAATCTCGTCAGCCGAATGATGGCCACTGTTGGCGCTGTCCAAGCTGCCTACTTCGACGCCTTGCATGCCCAGGAGGTGGTTAAAGTGCACCGTGTCACGTTGGAGAGCGCCAACCAACTGCTGTCTGAAGTCAGGTCCAGGATCCAATCGAGCGCTTTGGCTCCGATCGAAGAGAAACTGTTTGATTATTATGCCGTAAACGTGGCTGCGAGTGTGGTGGACGCCGAGCGTGCAGAGACCGAGTCGGAGCACAACCTCCGAAGGCTGCTCATCGAGGACGTCAAGGACCTTCAGGCCGGCCCGCTGGATCTTACCGACCCTTTCTTCGAGATCGAAGAGCAGTTTGACCAGATGGGAAGCTGGCGTGACGCCATGACCAAGCGGCCTGATGTTCAGCAGCTCAAGGTCGAGATGGAGAAGCAAGATATTGTTCTTCGCTACGATCGAAACCAACTCTTCCCCAGCCTCGATTTGGTAGGGAGTTATGGGCTGACGGGCATCGATCCCGAGCTCGGGGGCGCAAGCCGTCAAGTCCGACGCGGGGTCAATTCCTTTTACGGCTACGGCGTCACGATGAGCATTCCCCTCAGCAACCGGTCGGCGCGGAACCGGTATCGGGCCACTCAGGAGGAAAAGCAGCAGAGCTTGCTGAGAATGAAAAAGCTCGAACTCGACATTCTTTCGGAGGTCGAGAATGCGGGCAAACAGATGTCCGCCGCCTATCGCCGGATCGCCCCTTCGCGTCGGGCCGCCCAATTGGCTGAGGAAGTCTTGCGGGCCGAACAGTCGAAGATTCAGCTCGGCCAGCCGAATGGACTTGCTGTGGTGGAGGCGCGTCGTCGCCTTACCTCCGCTCAAATCTCCTCGCTGAATGCGGTGCTCGAGTACAACAAGGCTCGGACGAAACTCTCCCTGCTCGAAGGCGAAATCTTGGAACGCAATAAAATTGAAGTGGACGTCAAGGAGTAGGGGATAGCTGGATGCCTGAGTCCTCAGATTGGAAGGAACCGTGAAAAAAATTGCCATTCGTGTTGCTGTGGCCGGCATGATCTTGATCATTGCCGGAGTCATCCTCCTCGTGCTCTTTCTGGATGGGATGATCAAGAAGGGAGTCGAGACAGTCGGTCCCTCGTTGACCCAGACCACACTCCGTTTGGACGGGGTTAGTCTGTCATTGCTAGGGGGCAGCGCCTCATTACGCGGCCTACATGTGGGCAACCCCCAGGGCTACAAGAGTCCGACGGCCTTGGAGGCCGACCATATCAGTGTCAAACTTTCCCCAAGCTCACTGTTTTCCGACAAGGTGGTCATTCACTCCCTGCGGCTTGATGCCGCCACGATCAATGTGGAGGGAAGTCCCAACGACAACAACCTTACCAAAATTCTTGCGAATGTTCAGTCTGCCGTGCCGTCATCGCAATCTACTCAACCCAACGGGACGTCATCTGGAAAGAAACTCCAAGTTGATGACTTGGTGATCAGCAACACCAAAGTCAATCTGACCTTTCCTTTATTGGGCGGGAAGGGAACTACCGTGGCCCTGCCGGATATTCACCTGACTGGATTGGGACAGGGGCCAGAGGGTATCTCTCCGGCTGCTCTGGTGCAGCAAGTTATGACCGAGGTTACTGGCAGTGTGACTTCGGTTGCCACGGTGGCTCTCAAGAGCCTGGGTGGCGTGGTGACGGACACCGTGAAAGATCTAGGTAAAGGTGCTGTGGACGGAATCGAGAAGGCCGGCAAAGGTATCAAGGACCTCTTTAAGAAAAAGCCCTAAAGTGTTTCTTTTCTGCTCGGTTTAGGCCGCCACGCTTTGGAGTCGGCAGGAAGTCGCATCCGGCGAGGCCTTCTGCGTCGCACGGTGCAGGTCTCCACCCATGGGACCAAGGGACGGTATTCCCATCGGAAAGCCCCAGAAATGCTCCTGGATTTGGGTCAGGTCTTCTTGGAGTGAAAACGAGACCCCTTGGGAAATCATGGAGAGCGCTCCGATGGCATTGATGTTGGCGTCGTTGGTCGATGCCAATTGGAGCCGTTCCTTGAAGGATTGGTTTGCTTTCCACAGGCCTTGGTAGAGCTGTTCCAAATCCTTCAGGAGGAGGTCTGCTTTACCGCCTGATCTTGCTTCGAAGTATTGTTGCATGAGATACGCCCCGGTGACCCGGAACAGGGTTTCCTCCATGTCTGCGAAGGGCAGGTGACTCTGGGCAAGACCCCTCAGTTGGGAGTACCACGGGCAGCGGCTGGTTGACATGATCAGTCCGATCAGCGAGCGCAGGCCGGTCTGCACATCGCAAGTTTTTGAGTAGTTTCGTTGGGGAGTGACGACTTCTACAGTTACGGTTTGATAGGAGAAGACCCCTTTGAACTGTTCGATAATCGGTTCAAGATCCACCGCAGTAGGACAATAGGCATGTGCGCTGGGCTTGAGTGGGCACCCTTCACATTGATGGACGCCCAGTCGCGTCCAGTCGGAGTGCGGTCCGGCCGACGAGGGTGTTGGTTCTCCACGGTCGAGTTGGATCTGAAACCTTAATGGGGCCAGTCCCTCGAACAGAAAGCGATATTCGATCATGCTCACGACGAAGAAATCGGCACGAGCTAGCGAGTATTAAGCCTCATCGGCGTTCGGAGAGGCGATACCCTTGGGTGAATCGCAGGTCGGAAAGATGGACCCGCACTCAAGGCAATATCGTGCGTGTCCCGGGCTTTTTGTTTGGCAACCGCCGCAGACTTTAGAGGCACGCTTTTGGCGATGGTGAATGACCAGGTTGCGCAGGTACGGGATCCAGTTAAACGCGTTGGCAAAGATAAACACTGAATCCTGTTGATAGACGAGGGCATAGGATAGAAGAAACAAGGAGCCCA
The DNA here is from genome assembly GCA_016793885.1 of Verrucomicrobiales bacterium. NCBI lineage: Bacteria > Pseudomonadati > Verrucomicrobiota > Verrucomicrobiia > Verrucomicrobiales > Verrucomicrobiales bacterium. The sequence goes on along the minus strand of JAEUHE010000154.1, from coordinate 530 downwards.
CCAGGCTAAGCCACCAAAACGCAGAAGGGATGGTAATTTGCTGGCGACGCTCCGTGGCATACCACTGCACCAAAAATCTAGAGAAGAAGCAGATATTGCCCAGCCAGCCAATCAGCTTCCATGGATGCCATTCAATCCCGAGAAGTTTGCCCTGAAAATAGACTGCGAATGTAAGCCAGTCGAACATGGCTGACATGGAACAGCAGGACCTAGATCAAAGCAAGGCGCGGATGGTTTTGCTGAATGATGCAGCCATCCCGCGCACTGCTAAACGCTAGGCGCTGCCAACATTGCGTTTGCCCCCAATTGATTCCTGTGTGGCAGGGACAGGCCTCTTCCGCCCCCTCCCCTTGCCAGGGACAGGCCACGTGCCGAAATGGGGACAGGTCTGAATGGCAGTTAGTTAGCGCTTCGAAGAAATGCGGTATTTGGGACCGAAGACGCTGTTTTTGTAGTATCGGTTTCGATGGGAAATTTCGCGAAACGTTCTCCGATGTTTCATCAGGAGCGGATAAGGCTTAGGTCTGCGT
>JAEUHE010000153.1 GCA_016793885.1 Verrucomicrobiales bacterium | reverse complement strand
ATGAGTTGTATCTAAAACAGCTCGAACAACGCAAAGCTCCCATCGCAAAACGCGCTCGCCAGATCGCTCAAGAAATGGCGGCCTAACCTAAAAAATACCTTGATTGGTTCACCTCAGCTGTTGGCTAATTTCTTTGAACCCTACGGGTTCGAGGCTTCTACCCTTGCACGCTCGACTTGGGCTTCAGGCTCGCAAGCAGAGTCCGCGCACATGCCTCCGCGAAGGCCGGATCGTTAATCTCGCAATCCATCTCGATCACCGGAATGTCCTTCCGGAGCGATCGCTTGAGGCTACCGAACAGCGCCGCGTCGGCGGCTGCATCATGAAACGGTTTGCCGGGGGCGCTGATGACACTGATGGCTTTCAGCGGCAGCAAGACTGTCACCGGTGCGGTGGACAAGTTGATCTTCTCGGCCAGAATCCTGCCTAATTGCTCCGCCTCCTCCGGGGTCGTGCGCATTAAAGTGACCTGCGGATTATGCTGATAGAAGTTTCGCCCCTTAAACTTGGCCGGAACGGTCTCCGGCGGCCCAAAGTTCACCATGTCCAAACAGCCCGGGGTCACGATGGCCGGAACCCCCTTCCGAGCGGCGGCTTCGAGTCGAGTCGGACCGGCACCGAGGATGCCGCCCACCAGCTCATCGGCCCATTCGGTGGTGGTGATGTCGAGAACGCCCTCAAACATGCCGGATTCGATCAGCGCCTCCATGGTCCTCCCGCCCACGCCGGTGGCATGGAACACCATCACCTCAAAGCCGGCCGTCTCCAGGATGCGGCGAGCCTGATCCACACAGGCAGTGGTATTCCCAAACTGACTGGCGGCGATCAAGGGACGATCCTGGCCGGCGGGAACCTTGACCTCGGCCATGCCGCAGATCGCGCCGGCAGCACGGGTTAGGATCTGACGCGAGATGCGATTGATCCCCGCCACATCAACGATGCTGGGGATCATCACAATATCCTTGGCGCCGACGTAGGGCGTCACGTTGCCACCCGCCAAGGTGCTCACCATCACTTTGGGAAAGCCGATGGGCAGCGCTCGCATGGCGGCAGTGCCGATGGCCGTGCCGCCGCCTCCGCCCAGGGAGATGACACCATCGATCCTCCCTTGAGCCACGAGACGCGCCAGCACAGCCGGGGCACCCTTCGCCATCGCAGCCACGCACTCGCCTCGGTCCTTGCGGGCGACCAGCCCGGCCAGGTCCACTCCCGCAGCCAGCGCCACCTCCTCCCGGCTGATGTCCGGTGCCAGCTTAGGCGGCTCCAAAGTTCCCACATCAATCACCAGGGTGCGATGCCCACGCTCGTGAATCCGCTGGGCGACGAACGCGAACTCGTCGCCCTTGGTATCCATCGTTCCGATCAAAGCAATAATCGCCATAGGAGTCTGGGACGACCTTACTCGCGAGCCGGATCAGGGACCACTGAAATCGAGTGGATCCGACGTCGCTCCTCAGGCAGAGTCCTCCCATGACTGAGACACAGCAGCAAATTCTGGATGCCCTTCTCGAACTGGAAGGCGCGATCGCCCGGATGGCTTCCTCCAATCCCAAGCCCAATCTGCTCCCGTTGTTCGAACGTATCGATCAGCTGACCCGGACACTTCCCCCGACGACCGATCCCAACCTGCTCCATTACCTGCACAAAAAGAGCTACCAAAAAGCCCGCATGCACCTGCAAGGGCAGGACGCAGAGAATCAGCCGGGCAACTGTCGTCACGTGTGACTCAAGGCCCTCACCCGAAACCACCTGGATCCGCGCCATGCTGACCGACACCATTGCCGCTATCGCCACACCGCTGGGTGAAGGCGGACTTGCGGTCATTCGTATCTCCGGGCCAACCGCATTCGAGGTAGCCAGCCAGTGTTTTGTCGCCGTCCGCAAGCCCGATTGGAAACCGTCTGAGGCAGCGTCCCACACCGTCCATTACGGGCATGCCTGCTGGCGCGGGAAGCCCATCGACGAAGTTCTCCTGACCGTGTTCCGCGCGCCTCGGACCTTCACTCGAGAGGATGTCGTGGAGATGTCGTGCCATGGCGGGATCGTGGCGACCCAACAAGTGCTTCAGGCGATCCTGGCGTCCGGGGCACGGCCTGCGGAGCCGGGCGAATTCACCCGTCGCGCGTTTCTCAACGGGCGGATCGACCTCGCGCAAGCCGAAGCCGTCGCGGACATCATTCACGCGCGCACGGAGCTGGCGCTCAGCGCCGCCAACGAGCAACTCGAAGGTAAACTCTCCCAGCGCATCAACACTCTTCGCGATGCGCTGATGAAAACCTTGGCTCATGTCGAAGCTCATATCGACTTTCCGGACGAGGACATCGCGCCCGACACTCACACCCAACTGCTTCAGCGTCTGCAAGAGGCGGTGGAATTCATGGACAGGCTGCTGCGCACCGCCAACGAAGGTCAGCTCCTGCGGCGCGGCATCCGGGCGGCCATCGTCGGACGCCCCAACTCGGGCAAGTCGAGCCTGCTGAACGAGCTGCTCGGACGTAATCGCGCGATCGTATCCCCCATCGCAGGAACGACGCGCGATACCATCGAGGAAACCGCCAACGTCCGCGGGATCCCCGTCGTCTTTATCGACACCGCCGGGCTGCGCGAATCAGAGGATCTGGTGGAGCAGGAGGGAATCCGACGAAGCCGTGAAAGTCTGTCCGCCGCCGAACTCATCCTGCAGGTATTCGATCGCTCGGAGCCGTTGCATCCCGAGGACGCGCAGCAGCTCCAGGCGCTGGCCAAACGCAAAGTGATCGTGATCTGCAACAAGTCGGATCTTCCATCGCAGCTCACCCTGCCCTCGCATCCGCATCGGGTGGTTGAGACGAGTTGTTGCACGGGGGCCGGCCTCGAGCAACTCCGCGACACTATTAAGGATCTGTCGTGGAGCGGAGAACTGAGCTCGGAAATGCTGCAGGTCACGATCAACGCACGCCATCAGGAGGCGCTGCGTCGCGCGCGGCAAGCGACTCAAGCGGCGGCGGAGTCATTGGCGGGCCACCTGACGTTAGAGGTGGTAGCCATGGAGTTGCACATCGCGACCAATGCCGTCGGCGAAATCGTCGGAAAAACCACCACCGAGGATTTGCTCGATTCGATTTTCAGTCAGTTCTGTATTGGGAAGTAGCGGGGAGCGAGGGATGAGGGAGGAGTGAGGAGTTCTGACCACTGACCACTGACCACTGACCACTGACCACTGACCACTGACAACTGACAACTGACCCCCACTGCCCACTGCCCACTGCCCACTGCCCACCACCCGCCACCCGAGACCGATTACAATGACGAGCCGCCCAAGAAACTCCCCCTTGACAACCCAACCCAGGTGTCATAGTGGTGTATGACAGTAGACAGTATGTATATCCAGATCGATTTCTCCACGGGTAAGCCGGTCTACCTTCAGTTGGTGGACCAGATCCGGTATGCGGCGGCCTCCGGCAAACTGCGACCGGGGGAAGCCCTTCCTGGGATCCGACCGCTTTCGGAGGAACTGAGGATCAACCGCAACACCATAGCCAAAGCCTACACCGAACTGGAGGCCCAGGGCATCGTGGAGAACATTCCCGGCCGTGGGTGCTTCCTGAAATCCGGCAATAGCCCATTCACCAAGAACGTCCGCGACAAGCTGCTGATCAAGGAAATCGACGAGGCGGTCGTCACCGCTCATCACCTCCAGGTCACCGAAGAACAGTTCCTGAAGCTGGTGGCCGAGCGGCTGGAATACTTTCGTGACAAAGCACTTCCCACCGAGGAACAGCCATCCCCCAAACCGGCAACGAAACGCAACGTATGAGCACCTCGCCACCCGCCATCGAAATCAAGGATCTGACTCAACGCTACGGCAAACAGGATGCCGTGTGCGGGCTAAACCTGCGCGTCCAACCAGGGCGCTGCTATGGATTTTTTGGCCGGAATGGAGCCGGCAAAACCACCACCATCAAATGCCTGCTCAATCTGCTCCGGCCTCTCGGCGGCAGCGTAAGGGTCTTCGGGTTGGATCCCCAGCGCGACGAGGTCGGGGTGAAGTCCCGATTGTCCTATGTCCCCGATGCAGTCGCCTTTTACCCGTGGATGTCGGTGCGAGAAACGCTCGACTACTATGCGTCGTTTCGCAGTCATTGGAATCGAGACATCGAGGCCGATCTACTCCAACGATTCGGCCTCACGGAGAAGCAGAAAGCGAATTCGATGTCGAAAGGGCAGCGCACCCAGCTGGCCCTCATCACCGCCATCGCTCCCGAACCCGAGCTGTTAGTCCTTGATGAGCCCACCTCCGGTTTGGATCCCATCGTGCGACGCGAATTCATTCAAACGGTTATCGGAGCCTATCAATCCGGCGATCCAGAGAACCGGACGGTATTTGTGTCGACTCACCTCATTTCCGAATTCGAAGGCTTGATCGATGAATTCACGATTATCGATCAGGGCAAGGAACTTCTCAGCATGGAAGCCGACGCCGCGCGCGAGCAGTTCCGACGAATCAGCGTTCGGTTCCAGGAAGTTCCCGAAACCTTGCAGCTCAGCGAGGTGCTGCAGATAACCCAGAACGGACGAGAGGCGCAGATCTTAACCAACCGGAATCCTGATCGATTGATGGCTCAGCTGAAGTCCATGAAAACCGAGGAACTCCGCAGTGAATCCCTGACGCTGGAAGAAATCTTCGTCGCGTCCCAAAACCTGAGGAAGGCCCACGCATGAGCCCATGGATCCGCAAGGAAGTCAGGATGCTGCTGCCCAACGTGGTGCTCATCGTCGTCCTGCTTCTCCTCGTTAAGCTGGTACCGCGGCAGTTTGGCCAAGGAGTGAGTTTTGGGTTGGTTGGCATTCCCTTGATGATGGTCTGCCCCATTCTCGCCATCCTGATGGTCATAGGCGCATTCGGACGCGAAATCTCTCCGAACATGATTGGCCAGTTCCTCAGCCAGCCCATCTCTCGAGCGCGGGTCTGGGGACTCAAGGCTTTGCTCCTGGCGTGTTTCACCATGCTGCTGTGGTGGGGCTGGTGGCAGGTTTTCCAATTTCACTTCACCGTAAACCACACCCCAGCCGAGCTGGCAGCGCTGCAGGTCAGGACTCCGCTACTGGCAGCAGCGTTACTTTCCGGCGGGCTTTGGGCGATCCTGATCACCCGATCCACCATCACCGCCTTCTGGATTGCAGCGTTAGGGCCCACCGTCCCAATCATGTTCAGTGAAAGTTTTCTGGAGGGCCGGGTCACCAATTCGGAGGCGTATGTAACCGCCCTGCTCGCCGTCTATGTGGTTGCATGTCTGTCGTCAGCCTTCCGGCTCTTTCTGCGGCTGGAGCACCGAGGATCGCCCCTGGAGGTGATCACGATGATCGATGCTAGCAAACCTGGCCCCAGACTCCCAGCGTGGTTCGCTGAATTTTGCCATCGACGCCCTGGGATGACACTCTGGTGCAAGGAGCTGCGGATGCACCGCGGATTCCTAACCTTCATCCCATGGAACCTGGTGGCACATCTCGCAGTAATCGCTCTGCGGTCCTCGATCGATCTCAGCCGCAATGCCACCGCGGAGCTGGCCTGTACCTACTACTGGGTGAGCTGGCTGGTGCTCCCGGTCCTAATGGGGTGCCACATGATTTCCGAGGAGCGTCGCCTCGGCACTTGGGAAAGCCAGCTCACCCTGCCCTACCCCCGATCCACTCAAGTCGCGATCAAGGTTATCGTGATGGTGGTCATCACCCTCCTGGCAGGCAGCATTCTTCCGATCGCCCTGGAGCGGAACCAACTCTTCTCCGAGTCACGCTTCGACCCAATGAGCTTGATTCAAGAGAGGGCACAATTGGAAAGCGAGGGAGGTTTCTCCCGTTGGGCACTCCTCTTTGCCCAAGGTGTTCAGTCCCTTCCGTTCCATCCCGAGCCGTTGGTGGAGTTGGCCTTGGTTTCTTTGGGACTTCTGACGCTTTCCGTTTTCGCGTCATCCATGAGCCGATCGGTCATGCATGCCGTATCAACCACCGCCTTCTGCCTGTTGATGGCGTTGGCGATGAGCTTGGCGTTGGCATACCAGCCTGCTCCCTGGATGCTAGACGCCATTCGCAGCCCGCTGGCAGTCATCCTGATCGTGAGCACCCTGGTGGCATCGATGTGGTGGCGCAGTGTGCGCAATTCTTATCGCGTGGAGGTCGGACCGGAACTCTGGAAGAGGAACGGCCTTACCCTGGGGGTCGCCTTGGTCGGCTCCATCGCGCTGAGTTCCTTGATCTATCATCGAGCCTGGGAACGAATAACCCCGCTCGAGAACCCGCACGGAACGGCACAATTCAAGATCGAGGAGAACATTCAAATCGACGCTCAGTGGCGCGCTCTGACGTTCACTGCGGCTGATGGCCGCAGCTGGAGCGCCAATCACGAGACGCCCCTTCCAAAGCTATGGGATCGTTACTTCGGGCACTACGTGGTGGGATCGCTGACCCAGCCGATTCTCCCCGTCGGGGGCAGTAACTGGGCCCAGGTCGTGCATGCCGCTCTCGACGTGGTGGGGATCCAAAAGGATGGTTCGCTCTGGGTATCCGCGGAGCCGCAACTGCAGCATACTTCAGCCCGATCCACGCAACCCCACCCGAGTGCCCCTGTTCGAATGGTCCGCTTTGGGAAGGACCGCGATTGGAAGCAGGCCGTCCCGTATCGATCGGGGGTCCTGCTTCTTGCGTCCAATGGGACGTTGTGGGTTTGGCAGAAAGCCAAGCTCGGAGCGGTCCGTGAATACCAAGGTCTGTCGCACGAAGTGCCGTCGGAAATATCAGCTCACCAGGATTGGACCGACCTTCGCAAGACCTCCGAAGGCTGGGGTTACGGGTTTCAGCTGCTAAGAAAGGATGGAAGCGCCTGGGTTCACCCCCATGAGAACCCACCGATGGCGGATCGGATCAAACTCGACGACACGACGGAACTGGGCCGGGCGTTTTACCTGGATTCGGGCCGCGCCCCGCGACACACCACTGCCTGGAGCGAGTCCGACCCAACCGGACCCTTTAAGGTGGGCATCCAACCCAATGGACAACTCGAGATTGTGGCGGCGTGGCAAAGTTCCCACAATGGCCGCCGGTGGAGTTACAAGCCAGCGAACATTCCCATCGATGGGGAGACGAAAAGCCATTGGATCGATGTCGCTAGCGGAGGAGACCGAGGGACCTTGATTTCGTTGAGAGCGGATGGAACTCTGTGGAAATGGCGTTTTCCCAAATCGCCGGTCGAAGCACCCGAATCAGCCAAGGCGAAGCAGGTGGGAATTCATTCCGATTGGGTGGCGCTCGCTTCTGTGGGGAGGGAAATCCTCACGTTGGCGGGCGATGGCAGCCTGTGGGCCTGGCGATTCGAATCGCCGTTCGGGACGGGCGACCAGGGATTGTTGGCCCCTTCGTCGAGGCCGCGGCTTCTAGGGAATATCCTGGCGGGTTCACGTTAGATCGTCCCGGGACGTGGCATCGCTGCGCGATGCTCCGCATTCTGCGGATCGGTTCCGGGGATCTGCGATCGCCCGGCTAATCTCTGCGACCCCGCGGGGGTCGAGGCCGGACCGTTTCACGTCAACCCGCTAGGGTTGCCAGAGATCAGCCGGAGGTCGACGCCTCGCATCGACCACCGGTTCATGCCCCCCCAATGCCGCACCCCGGATGGGGTGCCACCTCACCCGTCCCGACTCGTGGCATCGCTGCGCGATGCTCCGCATTCTGCGGATTGGTTCCGGGGATCTGCGATCGCCCGGCTAATCTCTACGACCCCGCGGGGGTCGAGGACCCGCCGCTTCCGGTCAACCCGGCAGGGTTGCCAGAGATTAGCCGGTGGTCGATGCCTCGCATCGATCACCGGTTCGCGGCCCCACGGCATTGCACCCCGGATGGGGTGCCACCTCACCCGTCCCGACCCGTGGCATCGCTGCGCGATGCTCCGCATTCTGCGGATCGGTTCCGGGGATCTGCGATCACCCGGCTAATCTCTGCGACCCCGCGGGGGTCGAGGCCGGACCGTTTCACGTCAACCCGCTAGGGTTGCCAGAGATTAGCCGGAGGTCGACGCCTCGCGTAGACCTCCGGTTCATGCCCCCCCAATGCCGCACCCCGGATGGGGTGCCACCTCACCCGTCCCGACTCGTGGCATCGCTGCGCGATGCTCCGCATTCTGCGGATCGGTTCCGGGGATCTGCGATCGCCCGGCTAATCTCTGCGACCCCGCGGGGGTCGAGGACCCGCCGCTTCCGGTCAACCCGGCAGGGTTGCCAGAGATTAGCCGGTGGTCAACGCCCCGCGTAGACCACCGGTTCCTGGCCCCAAAGCACCGCACCCCGAAGGGTGTGCCACTCCGCGGTTACTCCAGATCTTGCGGGTCGAACTGCACACCGTTTTTCTCCATCAATCGCTTCAATTCATCTCCGAAGGTACAATGGCGGTGATGCTCCACCTGGTTTTCGATGTACGTTTTGACACTCGGAAGGTGGGTGTAGCTGACACTGAATGCCGCATACCCATCCTGCCATCCAAAGGTGTCATCGTGTTTCTTCACGGCCCAGACGGATGTGGCCTTCTTCAACTCGCGCATGAAATCGGACAACCCGTGCGTGGCTCGGAGCCCGAGCAGCACGTGCACATGATCCTCCACGCCCCCAATGCTCTCAGGGATCGCTCCCAGGCCCCGAATCGTCCCACCCATGTATCGATGAAACCCATCTCGCCAATCTGGTGTGATGAGCCGAGCCCGATGTTTAGTGGAAAAAACGACGTGGCAGTGAAGACTCAGATAGATTGAAGGCATACGAATTCTCTAATCATGAATGTTGATTGAATGGGGTTCGGCTCCTTAACCGTCTCCCGGGGCCGAAATTTGGCGAGCCAGGGCAGGAAAGCAATGGCGAAAGCGATCCTGTTTTGAGGTAGATTGCGGGCGCTATACTCCCCGCACGTCGTGGCATCGCTGCGCGATGCTCTGGGTTTTGCGCGTGGGTTCCGGGGATCTGCGATCACCCGGCTAATCTCTACGACCCCGCGGGGGTCGAGGCCGGACCGCTTCACGTCAACCCGGCAGGGTTGCCAGAGCTTAGCCGGTGGTCGATGCCTTGCATAGACCACCGGTTCACGGCCCCACAACACCGCACCCCGGATGGGGTGCCACCTTCACCAGCCCAACGCGTGGCATCGCTGCGCGATGCTCCGCATTCTGCGGATCGGTTCCGGGGATCTGCGATCGCCCGGCTAATCTCTACGACCCCGCGGGGGTCGAAACCCCGCAGCTTCCAGTCAAACCCGGCAGGGTTGCCAGAGATTAGCCGGTGGTCGATGCCTCGCATCGACCACCGGTTCCCGGCCCAATAACCCCGCACCCCTGAGGGGTGCCACCTCCTTTCTCCAACAAAACCAATTGCTCCCCTCATCGTTCAACGCCGTCACTCGGAATAATCCAAAATCCAAAATCGCAAATCTAAAATCCTTCCCCCCGTATCCCCTCTTCCCTCCGCCCCAAAAAACCTCTTTAATGTCCAGATGATCAACGTAGGTGTCATCGGGTTAGGTTATATGGCGGCAACGCATCTCAAGGCGTTGAAGAGTGTCACAGGGGCTCAGGTCACGTCGCTGTGCAATCCCAGCGGTAAACATCTGGATGGCGATTTCTCGTCGGTCGCGGGTAACATGCCGGGACAGGAGGTGCTGCGATGGGACATGACGGGAGTCCAAACCCACCGCGATCCCAAGGTGTTCCTCAGCGATCCCCATCTACATCTTGTCGACATCTGCGCACCAACCCACGCGCACTACGACCTCGTCATCGCCGCGCTCGAGGCCGGCAAACATGTGTTGTGCGAAAAACCCCTGGCCCGCACCTCCGCCCAAGCCCGTGAAATGGTGGATGTCGCCCGGCGAAACAACCGACTGCTCATGCCCGCCATGTGCCTGCGGTTCTTCCCCACTTGGAATTGGCTCAAGCAGACCATCGACCAGAAACGCTATGGCAAAGTCCAAAGCGCGCACTTCCGTCGCGTGGCCCAGCCCCCAGGATGGGGCCAGAGCAGCTTCCTCGATGGCCAAAAATCGGGTGGGGCTCTCTTTGACCTCCATATCCATGATGTGGATTTCGTTCATTACTGCTTCGGACGCCCCCGCTCGGTCTTCTCGACCGGGTTCTCCAAGGTCAGTGGCGCGATCGATCATGTTCTCACCCAATACCAATACGACACGTTCGCCGGCCCCCAAGTCTCAGCCGAGGGCAGCTGGGCGATGACTCCCGGCTTCGGATTCAACATGGCCTACACGGTCATTTTCGAGAAAGCCACCGCTGACTACGATCTCTCCCGGGGAGCGCAGGCCTTAAAGCTATTTGAAGTTGGCCGGGAGCCCCAAGTCTTGAACCCCGAGGGTCCCGATGGCTATGCCGGTGAGATCCAACATATTGTCGACTGCATTCGGGAGAACCAGCCCTTGAGCCGGGTCACCGCTGAGGAAGGAATTGTCGCCCTTGAAATCTGTGAGGCTGAAGAAAACTCGGTTTCGTCGCGTCAGATCCAGGCCATCAACTAACCTCCCATTACCCATGCGCATTTTACGAGCCGTCTTCCGCACCCTGCTCCTGGTCGGCGGACTTTCTGCGGTGTCTGTGGCCCAGGCAGGCTCGCTGCAGTTAAACACCCGCTCCCGAGCGGAAACCAGCCCGGGAAGCGGGGAGTTCCGAGTTCAGCACCAGCAGGTGCAGTGGGATGCGAAACGGACAGCTCTCGTGATTTGCGACATGTGGGACAAACACTGGTGTCCCGACGCCACTGAGCGGGTGGGCGAACTCGCGCCGGTCATGAACCGGGTGGTCAAGTCCGCGCGCGACCAGGGCGTGTTCATTATCCATTGCCCCAGCGACACCATGGGATTCTACCAAGATCACCCGGGACGGAAGCTCGCTCAATCCGCCCCCAAGGTGGAGACGAAGGTTCCGCTTCAGGGTTGGTGCTCCCTGCAAGGCGCGAAAGAACCTCCGCTCCCGATCGATGACTCGGATGAAGGCTGCGACGGATGTCCCGATTGCCCGGGCTATCGAGCGTGGACGCGACAGCACGCTACGCTTGAGATCATGGATGGGGATGCCATCACGGATTCGGCCGAAGCGTTCTACCTGATGCGCCAACGGGGGATCACCAATGTCATTGTCATGGGCGTGCATGAGAACATGTGCGTGCTCGGACGTCCGTTTGCCATCCGCCAAATGGTGGCTCAGGGGCAAAACGTCGTCCTGATGCGCGACATGACCGACTCGATGTACCACCATCGCAAACGTCCGTTCGTGTCCCACTTCGTCGGCACCGAACTGATCTGTGAACACATTGAAAAATATTGGTGCGCCAGCATCACCAGCACCGACTTCATTGGGGGAGCCCCCTTCCGATTTCAAGGCGACCGTCGTAAGACCATCGCGGTCATCACGGGAGAAAACGAATATCATACCGAGCAGACTCTCCCTGCCTTCTTGAAGAAAGAACTGGAATGGCGCGGCTATTCCAGCGTTCTGGTGAGCGCTGCCACCCAGGAGGGGGATTCGAACTTCTCGAATGTGGAAGCCATTGCACAAGCCGATGCTCTGTTGCTGAGCACTCGGCGAAGGACCCCCTCGAAGCGGATGATGCAGCTGATTCGCGACCACGTCGCCGCGGGAAAGCCGATCGTCGGGATTCGAACGGCGAGCCATGGCTTCGACGCCAAGCCGGCCAGTGACGCCTACGAAAGCTGGGCTGGCTTCGACGACGAAATCCTCGGAGCCGATTACCAAGGTCACTACAACAACAAACCGCCCAAAGACTCCCCCACCCTGGTTCAACCGATCCCCGCCCTGGCATCCCATCCCGTATTGACTGGCGTCCCGAGCGGCGCTTTTTCGGTCACTTCCCATCTCTATAAGTATCGCTCCCTCGCCCCAAGTGTTGTGAGTCTCATGGAAGGCCGGGTGGAGGGACGGCCGGAAACGGAACCGGTCGCTTGGGTAAACACGGCCCAGGATCGGCGCGTCTTCTACACTTCCCTGGGCAACCCGGCCGACTTTGAGATCCCTGCTTTTCGTCGGCTCCTGATGAATGGACTGCTCTGGGCAATGGGAGACTTCATTCCCCCGGCCGAAGCGAAATCAGCGGAGCCGAAACCCAAGCCGGCATCGGCACCCGTGCAGTCGGCGGCAGCGGCCTCACCCGCCGCCACCCGGCCCGCCCCATCCTCCACCCCAAGTCTTGATCTTCCCCAGGAGGCGAACGCTCCCGCCCTCTCGCCGGCCGAGGCGGCCAAACGATTCAAAGTGGCCGACGACCTCGAATGGGAGCAGGTGCTCGCGGAGCCCGAGATCCGCCAACCGGTCTTCTTGAACTTCGATGAGCGCGGACGCCTATGGGTCGTGGAGTACCGTCAATACCCCTCGCCCGCCGGCCTCAAACTGCTCAGCCATGACAGCGTTTGGCGCAATGTGTATGACAAAGTTCCTCCTCCCCCTCCTCACCATTACAAGGGAATGGATCGGATTTCTATTCACGAAGACACCAACGGGGATGGTACCTTCGATAAACATGCCACGTTCGTGGACGGCCTCAATATCACCACTGCGGTGGAGCGAGGACGAGGAGGCGTGTGGGTCCTGAATCCTCCCTATCTCCTCTTCTACCCCGACGCCAACCAAGACGACGTCCCCGATGGCGATCCCGAGGTTCGGCTCGCCGGATTCGGATTGGAGGATACCCATGCGGTCGCCAATTCCCTGCGCTGGGGACCGGACGGATGGCTCTACGGCGCGCAAGGGAGCACCGTGACCGCCAACATCCAAGTGAACGGAGCGGATGGACGCCCCCTCAACTCCAAACCGATCTACTCCCAGGGCCAGAACATCTGGCGTTACCATCCCGAGCGGCGGGTGTACGAGGTATTCTGTGAAGGAGGTGGCAACGCCTTCGGCTGCGAATTGGACAGTCAGGGCCGGATTTTCTCCGGTCACAACGGCGGCGATACGCGGGGATTCCACTATGTGCAGGGGGGATATCTCCAAAAGGGATTCGAGAAGCACGGCCCTCTCTCGAACCCCTACGCTTATGGATACTTCCCGGCCATGCCGCATCACAGCGTCCCGCGATTCACCCACACCTTCGTCATCTACGAGGGGGCCGGGCTGCCAGCCCGCTATCAGGGAAAGCTATTCGGGGTGGAACCGCTTCAAGGACGCATCGTCGAAAGCGAAATCAGCCGGGATGGTTCCTCCTTCCGCACCAAAGACCTCGGCCGGCCTGTGACCAGCGACGACCGCTGGTTCCGTCCGGTGGACATCAAAGCCGGGCCGGATGGTGCCCTCTACGTGTGTGATTGGTATGACATGCAGGTCAATCACTTCCGGAACCACGAGGGGAAGATGGACGCCGCCAATGGCCGGATCTACCGACTCAAGGGCCGAGGAACCAAAGCAACCCCCGCCAAAGACCTGTCGAAGCTCAGCGTCCCTGAGACGGTATCATTGCTCGCTTCTCCGAATCGCTGGGTTCGTCAGACCGGTCAGCGCTTGCTGTCGGATCGCAAGGAAGCCGCGATCCAACCTTTGCTCAAGCAAGGGTTGGACTCGGAGGATGGCCAGTTCGCGCTCGAATGCTTGTGGGGCATCTATCAAGCAGGCGGGTTCACTGACGCCTTGGCGGAGACCCTGCTCAAGAGCGCCCATCCACAAGTACGTGCGTGGACGGTGCGGCTCCTGGCCGATCGCAGGGAGGTTTCTCCCGGCATGGCAGTGCGACTTGTGCGCCTGGCTGGCCAGGAACCTGATCTGGAAGTCCGCAACCAACTCGCCGCTTCGGCCAAGAGGCTCCCGGCCAAGGACAGCCTGAGCCTGGTGCGAGAGCTGGTCCGACACGACGTGGACACGACGGACAATCGCCAACCCCTGCTCATCTGGTGGGCCATCGAGGCGCAATGTGAAGCTCATCGCGACGAGGTGATTGCCCTGTTCGAGAACACCGATTTTTGGACGCAGCCCCTCAGCCAAACCCACCTGCTCGAGCGCACCATGCGACGCTTCGCGCAAGCCGGCACCCGCAAGGATCTGCTGGCGTGCGCGCGACTCTTCAACCTCTCCCCCGGACTCGAACAAAGCCGTCGTTTGATGACTGGCTTTGAGACCGCCTTCAAGGGCCGTCCCCTCATCGGCATGCCGGACGAGCTGGTACGAGCGATGGCCCGTCACGGAGTCGGGTCCCTCACCCTGGGCATCCGGCAACAGGATGCCCGTGCCATCCAACGCGCGCTTCAACGACTGACCGAGGAATACACCCCGCAAAACGCTCAGCTGGAAATCCTGGGGACCCTCAGCGAGATCAAGGTGAACGGCGGAGCGGAGGCGCTGATCCGGGTGTTGCGCGGTTCGCCTGGAAACGACGTCATCCGTCAGGCCACCATCAATGCCCTCCAGCAGTACGACCAGGCGGAGATCGCCGATGCGGTCATCGGCCTGTACCCTCGACTCGGTCGCGAAGCGCAGGCCTCGGCACATGCGCTGCTGAGCAGTCGAGCCAACTGGTCGCTGCAGTTTGCCAAGGCCGTGCAGGGCAAGAAGAGTGGGTGGTCAGGCCCGAGCGTGAAGGCGGAGCAGGTTCCCTTGAACGTCGTTCGGAAAATGCGGCAACACCGAAACGCGGAACTGCAGTCGGTGATGGACGCCACTTGGCCCAGCACCGGAGCTGCCACCACGGCGGGCATGGAGCAGAAGATCAAACATTTGGATCAGGTCATCCGCGCCGGGAACGGGGACCCCTACAATGGCCGAACCTTGTTTCAGAACAACTGCGGAGCCTGCCACAAGTTGTTCACCTTGGGAGCCGAGGTGGGCCCCGATCTGACGACCTACAAGCGCGACGATCTGGAGAGCATGCTGTTAAGCATCGTCAACCCCAATGCCGAGGTTCGCGAGGGCTACGAAAACTACACTATTGAGACCCGTGATGAACGATCCCTCAGCGGATTTCTGGTCGAGCAAGACTCCCAGACCGTGGTACTGCGAGGGCTGGACGGACAGAATGTGGCTCTCAGTCGAAAAGACATCCTGGAGCTCAAACCGGCCGGCATGTCGCTAATGCCGGAAGGGCTGCTGGAGAACCTCAAGGATGAGGAGGTGCGGGATTTATTCGCCTACCTCCGAAGCACGCAGCCACTAGTTGGATCCCCGCCGAAGCGGTGACGGCGGGAGGAGGTGGCACGCCCCTGCGGGGGTGCGGGGTTTTTGGAACCCGAACCCGGTGGTCGACGCGAGACGTCGACCACCGGCTAATCTCAGGCAACCCTGCCGGGTTGACCGCCGACAGAGGGTAATGGCGAACGCCCGACCCCGGAGTGGGGTCACAAAGATTAGCCGGGCGATCGAAGATCCCCGGAAACGTTCCCCAAAACCAGGAGCATCGCGCAGCGATGCCACGCCTTGGAGCCTGGAGGGATAGCCGCCCCTGCGATGGGGGCGCGGTTGTTGCACCCGAAACCGTGGGTCAACGCCTCACGTAGACCTCCCGTTCAGTTTCCAAAGATAACACCCCCAGATGCGTGTGCCACCCGATCCAAACCCCGACCTCCCTCACGGTTGAGGGACCACCACTCGCGCCCTGAGCCGATTGGTAGCGGTCACCGCCGAGGCCAGCATCGTGCTCAACTGAGGCGTGCTGACCTGGTGCGCGCTGCCGTCCGATAATCCGAGATTCCCCATTCCATTGTGCAAGGCGGTGTTCCACTTCACGCCTTTCTCAACCACCGATGTCCTCCCTGCTTGAGCGATACTGAACGATTTTACCCTTCCGCTCACCCCGGCATCGCCCTCTCCGGTCGGAAGCGCATCCACAAAGTTGGGATCACCGACAAGAATGGTTTGCGGGAGGGTTTCATTCGCATCCCACCCCGCCAAATAGCTTAGATTCGATGACGAATTACGGAGGCCAGGACCACCGAAGGGGATCGAAGCAGTGACGTCGAACCCATCCGCCCTTATTTTCTGGTCCGCAGGACAAACGAGAATTTTTGGGACTGTCAACTCGTTGGAGAGCGCCAGGAAGGCATGAGTCAATTCTCCATAGTCCATACCGACCTGCCCAGCGTTCGGAACAGTGCCCCCCTTTGCCTGAGGTAGCTCCCAGGGAAACCTCTCCTCGTGATCGTTCGACCAGATACGATAGGCCAGTCCAATCTGCTTCAAATTGTTAACGCAGCGAATCCGGGTGTGACCGACGTGGCGTCGGTTCGGCGGTGGCTTGATGAACAGGTAGACCGTCACCAACAAGGCGGTCATGCAGAGAACCATGACCAGATCGACCAACGTAAACCCAGCCTGCCGTCGAAGGGAGCTATTCCTCATAAGATGAAACGTGGTTAACGCCACCGTAGATTAGGACAATCCCAAGAGTGAAACCGCATGTTTGATCATTGCACCATTACCGAGTTGCAATACAGTGACAGCATGAACGGCAGCTGGGACATCTTTCCACCGGCAATTCGTCTGGGTTTATCGGCAGTGCGCCGGATGGCACCGGCCGTCCTCGCTTCAGCCATGCTCCTGGACTCCACTGTCCGAACCAGTGGTGAGACGTTGCCCAGTGCCCTTTCGAAGACCACCCCCCAATCTCTCGCCGATTTGCGAGCGATCGAAGATCACATCAAGGCGCTGCTCCCCAAAGTAACACCGGCAGTCGTGGCAATTCAGATCGGTGACACGGTGGGAAGCGGGGTGATCGTCAGTCCTGACGGTCTTGTCCTCAGCGCTGCCCATGTCGGCGATCGCCCGGGGCGGGAGGTCCGTTTCATCTTTGCCAATGGGAAAAAAGCCAGAGGCAAGACCCTTGGCACGGACCACGAACTCGATGCCGGGATGATGCGGATTACCGACGCGGGACCCTGGCCGCACCTAGAACCAGCCCCCGCCCTGGAAGCCAAACCGGGCGACTGGGCTTTGACCCTCGGACACCCCGGCGGCTGGGATCCGGATCGCTCACTTGTGGTAAGGCTTGGCCGGGTCATTCGGAGCAATGCCCGAACGCTCCAAAGCGATTGCACCATCACCGCCGGAGACTCCGGCGGTCCCCTGCTCGACATGAAGGGCCGCGTCATGGGAATCCATACCTACGTCCGCAATTCGACCGCCGAGAACTACCACGTTCCCATTGCCGCCTTCCGCGAGGACTGGGAACGTCTGCTCAAGGGAGAGTCGTGGGGAAGTGAGGACTCGGCTCCCCGGCCCTGGCTCGGAACTCGGGGAGTGGACGCGAACCCGGGCTGCCGCATTGAGGTGGTTGATGAGCGTGGACCAGCCTTTAAGGCGGGTCTGCAGGTCGGCGACGTCGTTCTGAGCATCAACGAATCCGAGGTCGAAGGAGCGGAGGGTTACCGCCGGCTCGTGCGCGACTCCAAAATAGGATCGGAGCTCCGTCTTAAAGTCAAAAGGGACGCCGTCGACAAGATCATCACTGTTCAAGTAGCCGATAGGAACCAACGATGATGACGCTTCTCTTCTCTCCCCGTCCCTCGACCTCCCGACTCGACCACTCGCGGTTCACCGTGGAGTGCCTTCGTCTGGTCGTCCTGTTCGCCGCATGCCTGTTCACCTCCGGGGTATCGGCTCAGGAGTCACGGCGTTCGGATCCAGACCGCTTGCCGAGAGCACAATACAAGAGTGGAGAGGAAACCTTGAACGCGCTCGCCGATCTTTCACAAGCCCGTCGGAATTCGGTCGTGAAGCTAGAGATCGACGGCAAAACCGTTGCGCTGGGCGCGGTGGTCGACGCCAGTGGTTTGGTGCTGACCAAGGCCAGCGAGCTTCATCCCGGAAAACTGACGGCTTGGCTGTCGAACGGCAAGGAGGTCGCGGCGGAGATCCTTGGCTCGGAGGTCGAGAACGACGTAGCGCTGGTCAAAGTGGATGCTCGCCATCTCAAGCCGGTGGAATGGGCATCTGGACGCGTGGCCGTCGGACAATGGGTTGTCACTCCGGGCACCGCAGAGACGCCCCAAGCGATCGGCATTGTCAGCGTGGCGCCTCGTCGCATCCGCCATGCGCGCGCGCTCATAGGAATCCATCTGGCCCGCAACGGTGCCTCGACCAAAATCGATTCGGTGATGGAAGGCCTCGGAGCCCAGCAAGCGGGGCTTAAACCAGGCGACCAGATCCTGGCGGTCAATCAGATCCCGGTTAACGAAGGCCCCGAACTCGTGCGGAGGCTGCGCGAGTTTCGTGAGGGTCAGAAGGTCGATTTGAAGGTCCAGCGCGACAATCAGGAGTTTGAAACCACGGTCTCGCTCATGCGGGCCAAGGGCGATGAGGATGACTCCACCGATCGCATTGACCGCATGGGCGGCGCCCCAAGCGATCGGTCGCAAGGATTCGAGTTAGCTATTCAACATGACACCGTTCTGAAACCCTGGATGTGTGGCGGACCGTTGCTCGATCTGGAAGGCAAGGCGGTAGGATTGAATATCGCTCGTGCGGGACGGGTTGCGACCTATGCCCTGACCAGCGATGTGGCGCGGCGAATTTCCGACCAACTTAAGGCGAAGCACACAGGGCAGCGGCGAAAGAAGAAGCCCTAGGGAGCGGGCCACCGAGCTGCAGCCGCCAGCCGAAAAAAGCTTATTCCCACACCCCCAGTCGAGCCGCCTAACCACTCATAAGACCTTGCTGCGGCTGCGCTGGCGGCGACAGTTTCCCAGCCGGTCTCGGAAAGCCTGGGATTGATCTGCAGTCGCACGCCATCCCAACTCGTCGACCATTCCACCTTCGGCACGCCATTCTCCAGGCGTAGTTTGAGCGAGCCTCCCCCAAAAGGGCAGAGGTTTTCCACAATGCGGACCGTGCTCTCATCGCTCTGGGTGATGATCAGATCGCCCGCGGGAGTGACATTGATAGCACGCACTTCGGAAAGCTTTACCCCCGATGCGCTGGCGACTGTGCCTTCTCCCGCTAAAGGATCAGAGTTGCGCACTCCGTTGATGAAGAGGTGAACGATCCCCTGGGAATCAACGAACCACACATCGCTTCCGCGGTGAGTGCAGACAAAGAAGCCCCCCGAGGGAACAAACGCCACACCACGGACCTCCTCTAAACCAGTCTCCACAGCCAACTCTCCGTCTCCGCCGCCAGTTGAGGTACCGTTCCCCGCGAGTCGCACTTTCGATCCATCGCTTTCGATCCGAAACACCGTGTGCGCGCTACGGTCGGCAACGACCGGTCGTCCAGACGGATCAACCGTCAGATTTGCCAGCCCTCCACTGAATCCGTCCGCCAGCACGCGGCTTCCCGCTTCGGGAGTCCACACTCGCACCTCAGAACCGCTGGCATAGTAGACCAGAGTGCCCTCGGCATCGGCCCACAGACCACGACCGACGAGCGAGGCTCCAGGGTCCCGGAAGAGGGTCTCGATCTGCCCAGTCGGCATTAATCGACGGATCTTACGATTGTTCGTGTCGAAAATGAAGCAGGTCCCATCCGGCAACACATGAAGCCCGTTCGGAGAACTCAACGCACAGTCGGTTCCAGGTTGGGGTTCGTCGCCTCCATCGCCAGCGGTGTTGGTGCCAGCCACGCGATGAATAGTACCATCGGGAAGAACACAACGAACTGCATGGGAATCCTTGTCCACGATATAGATTCGCCCAAACACATCCGCCTGTGCGTTGTGCGCTTCAGAGAGCTCGGCCTCGCGAGCGGGTCCTCCTTCGAAACTTTCCTGCCAGTCGTTTCCCCCGTTGCTGTCCACCTGCCCGCGACCGGCGATCGTATGGATCTTCCCATACCGCAAAAGTATCTGAGAGTATTCGTCGCCCTCAGAAGAGCCAGAACCGCCAAAGGCAAGACCTGTGGTGAAAATCGCTGACACTCCAAGAAGGTACACAAGTGCTTTCATAGGAACTGACGAATACTAGCAGGCCGCTGGGATGGAGCAAGCGTTAGACCCCAGGAAATCACAATTCAGGCTGTCACCCTGCCTGGTTCGGAAGTAGGGTCAGGCCATGAAAACGGTAGCTGTGATCGGCGCTTCGAACGAACGACAAAAATTTGGCAACAAGGCCGTGAGAGCGTATCAGAAGCGGGGCTACCAGGTCTTTCCAATCAACCCCAAGGAAGGAGCCATCGAAGGCTTGCCCGCCTTCCGATCCATTCTCGATATTCCCGTCCGGCCTGATCTGGTCAGCGTCTATGTCGCTCCTCCCATCCTCCTCAAGCTTCTTGCCGACATTGCAGCGAAGGGCTGCAACGAGTTGTGGCTGAATCCGGGAACCGAGTCCCAGGAAGTGCTCGATCGCGCGGAGCAACTGGGACTGAACGTGGTTCAAGCGTGCAGCCTCATCGCCAACCAATGGGCGGAGGACTGAGCCCGGCTTTCAGGGGGACGCAGCGGGATGGGGATTTGGCTGCGGCATTTGCGCCTTCATCTGCTTCCGCCAGTCCGACAATCGAAGCCGAAGCTCATCGGCCTTCTCCGGCAACACGTCCGCCATGTTCCGGCTCTCACCTGGATCTCGAGCGAGGTGGTAAAGTTCGATACGACCCTCCTCAAAGTATTCTAACAACTTCCAATCACGATCCATCACCGCCCCCACGGGAGTCGTGGTGTTGTAGTAGTGAGGATAATGCCAGAACAGCGCCCCACGCGCAAAGGTGGCAGCGGGGTCTTTTAAGAGAGGGATCAGGCTGGTTCCGTCGGCAACCTGGCCTTGGGTTCGTTCGACGGGTACCTGCCCCGCTTCCAAGAGGGTCGCAAACAAGTCCATCGAAATCACAGGCGCTTCACACTCGGTTCCGGGGGGAGTCACCCCGGGCCAACGGCAGATGAGCGGCACGCTGACGCCTCCCTCATAGAGCGAACCCTTTCCGGAACGAAGCGGCGAGTTCGTGGTCACGGTCAACCCGGGGCGCCCCAGGTATCCTCCATTGTCCGACGTAAAGATCACGAGAGTGTCTCTTCCATGCCCCAAGGTGTCCAAGCGATGGAGTAGTCGGCCGATGTTTTCATCCAGATTCTTCACCATCGCCGCGTATGCCGGACTTTGATGCGCGTGATCCGGGGGAAGTTTCTTCTGAAAATGAGCGAGGTCGGCGGCTTTCGCTTGCAAAGGGGTGTGGGGAGCATAGTGCCAGAGATTCAGAAAGAAGGGACGACCCTTGGCGCTCTCGATGACGCGAATCGCCTCATCCGTCAATCGATCAGTCAGATACTCACCTTCCTTGCCGAGATCCAGATGAGGTATGTAGCGCATTTCTTGATCGAAAGCACCGCGATAAGGGAAAAAGTAGGAAGCGGGGGCTCCCCAATGGTTGCCGCCGCGGTGAACATCGAAGCCCTGCGCCTCCGGAAAGTGACTGGCATCTCCCAAGTGCCACTTCCCGATGTGGGCGGTGAGGTAGCCAGAGGAACCAAGCAGTTCGGCCAAGGTAAGCAGATTCAAAGGAAGGTCGGAGCGGCAGGAAGGCGGAATCAGTTTTCGGTCGCGCGGCGGGTTCTGCGAGGATTCACGCCAGGTGGTCATCTGAAGCCGGGCGGGATACTGGCCCGTGAGCAGCGCCGCACGGGTGGGCGAACAGACCGGGGCCGCCGCATAAGCGCGCGTGAAGCGGAGGCCCTGCGACGCGAGTCGATCGAGGTGAGGAGTCTCGAGGAAACGACTCCCATAGCAACCCAAGTCCCGGCCACCGAGGTCGTCCGCCAAAATAAAAACAATATTGGGCAGCCGAACCTTCGGAACAGCGCCAGAGGCTGGGATCGGAAAACGAAGGCCGATGGCCAAGCCCACGAGCAGCACAAGCCAAGGACTAGCAGGAGATGACCTCCTCGGGATTGGGTAGCGCATGAGCCCAGCATCTAGGGTGAACCGCCGGGAATCAATTCCGTTTCGCGCCGCATGTCGTGACCTCCTCACAGTTTGGCAAGAGGCCTTAGATTCCTCCTCCCAAGGCGGGCACCGCCGGCTTTTCTCACTTTGGCGGCAGGTCCAGAACCCGCAGGGTTCGAAGAGATCTAGCCGGGGGTGCTCGCACCCCCGGAACAGTTAAAAATACGCAGCATCGCGCAGCGATGCCACCGGCTTCTGAGCAGGACACCAAAGCCAAAAGCCTCCTCGGACCGTTTCACGGTCATCGACGAGGGGTGGCATCTTCATGGTGGACGCACTGAAGTCGATCCGGCAGCTTTTCCCACGCATGATTCCACTACATTGGCCGTATCGGCAAATCCTTGTCTTGTGCCTGCTCCTCGCTCAAACCCTCTTCGTTTTGGCTAATCCCAGGAACGGAACCGGTCCATGGGATCTGCGCAGCCTTCGTCAAACACCCACGAGCACGCTAGGGACGAAAACCGAGTGGGTGCAGGAGGTCTATTACACCGGCGAGCCTTTTCAGGGAAAGCCAACCCGGGTTTTCGCCTACCTAGGTCGCCCCACCTCCGGCAAGGGCCCTCTCCCCGCCATGCTCCTGGTTCATGGGGGAGGCGGCAAGGCGTTCAAGGAGTGGGCCGAGTATTGGGCGAAGCGTGGCTATGTGGCCCTGGCGATGGATACGTCCGGCAACGGTCCGAACGGGAGGCTCGCCGACGGCGGCCCCGATCAAAATGATGATGTAAAGTTCCGCGAGTTCGAGGAGAACGAAGCTCGAGAAATGTGGACGTATCACGCCGTGGCGGCGGTCATCCGAGGCCATTCACTGCTCGCCTCGCTGCCCGAGGTCGACCCGCGTCGCATCGGAATCACCGGGATCAGCTGGGGCGGCTATCTGACCTGCCTGGTGGCCGGGCTGGATGATCGACTCAAAGTCGCGGTACCTGTCTATGGCTGCGGATTCCTGGGTGACAACAGCGTCTGGAAACGAAACCGACTCGATAGCAAGTCCGCAGCGTCCCGCGACCGGTGGCTGCGTCTGTTCGACCCTGGTCAATATCTCGATGGCACCGAGTGTCCGATTCTGTTCCTCAACGGTTCTAATGACTTTGCGTACCCCCTGGACAGTTACCAGAAGTCCTACCAGAAGGTTCGACGCTCGCTGCGCACCGTGAGTGTCGTGATCAAGTTGCCTCATGGTCACATCTGGACGTTTCCAGAAGTGGACCAGTTTGTGGATAACATCCTTCGCCGAAACGCCGCCCCCCTGCCCCAGGTAGGTCCGGTCCGAGAAACCCGCGATTCTCTCAGCGTGCGGGTCAGGTCCACGCTCCCACTGACCGGAGCAGCACTCCACTACGCCGTCGATTCCGGGGCTTGGCAGGGTCGGGAGTGGAAGACCCTCCCCGCAACCATTGGCAAGGGAGTCGTTTCCGCAGCAATCCCCGCCGAGCGTCCAATCGCCTGCTATCTCTCCCTCACCAATCAGCTTAAACTTCGAGTCAGCAGCGAGCATGTCATTCTCCCTTGAAGTTCTGGGTGAGGCTTGAGCTGTTGTATGAAGTTCCGCCTTTAGCCCAATCCATACAAGAGAGCGAGTGTGATTAAATAATCACCCCCCCAGTCGCAGGTTCAACCGGTTGAATCTTGCTTTCTGCTCTGTAAAACCTACCTTTGTGCTATGGCGAAATCGCCTGAAAAAAAGAAAACGAAGAAAAGTCTCCTGCTCGGCATGGGGCTCGACTCGGATGGTCACAAGCGCGTAACCACCGGGAAGAACTTCGCCATGGTGGGCGGCACCAAGGACACTCACGACGAGATGGTGGAAAAAGCCATCAAGATCAACGAGAAGCTTCGCGCACGCGGCAAGGAACTCGAGGAAGTCAGCCATGCTGAATTTACCGACATCGCCCACGAGGTAGGCCTTCGCCCGGTTCCCCCTCCGAGCAACAACTAGCGATGTTCCCCGGCCAGTTGATCTCGTTCCGCCAATTGCAGCGGAAAGGGATCCAAGGGCATGCGATCTTCGTGATCGAGAAAACGGTGGAGCACCTCGAAAAACTGAACTTCCCCGGAGACTCGCCGGATCTGATGGAGAAACTGTCCCGTCGGCTCCACCCCGACACCCAGAAAGTTGGTGTATTTTTTCATCTTCTCCACGTGGATCTCGGGACTCATCCCTGCCGGTCGGGTAGCCTCGAAGAGCTCCCGCACGTAACCTAGCACCTGGCGGCCCGTGGGCAGAACCGGGACTTCCCCCTGTTGGTGACGACGAATCTGCTCAAACAGCCAAGGGTTTCGTATGGCAGCGCGGCCGATCATTAATCCTCGCGCCCCCGTGCTCAGCAACACCTGCGCAGCCTTGTCTGCGGAGTAAATATTTCCGTTAGCAAGCACCGGACAGCGCAGACGAGTCACCGCCTTTGTTATGAACTCGTAATGCACCTCGCTCCGATAACCTTCATAAACCGTCCGCCCATGAACCGTCAGCAGATCGATCTGATGTTTGGCAAAGAGACTCAGCAAGTCATCGAACCCGGCGGGGGAGTCAAACCCGATGCGAGTCTTGACCGTAAAGCGAGTGGTGACCGCTTGGCGCAACGCCTCCAGGATGGCATCGACCCGCTTCAGCTCCCGCAGCAACCCGCCCCCGGCGCATTTCCGGTACACGACGGGGGCAGGACACCCCAGATTCAGGTCGATACCGGCGACCGGATGCGTCATGAGCTGCTTGGCGTTTCGAACCAAGGAGGGCACATCGTTGCCGATCATTTGCGCGATAGCGGGGCGTCCCGTCGGGTTCTGAGTGATGGACTCGAGAATCCAGGGCTCTAGATTCGATGTGGGATGAACTCGGAAGTACTCGGTGTAGTAGAGGTCAGGTCCCCCATAGCGGGCCATCAATCTCCAAAAAGGGAGATCGGTGACATCCTGCATCGGGGCCAGGGCCAACAAGGGTGCGGGACTGGCCAGCAGCGGGTCGAGTGATGTTTGAAAAGTCATGAATGAACCCAGCCTGCCTGAGGAGACGACTCACCAGGGTCACTGAGGAAATGAGCTTCAACGTTACCCTCCGGCGAATACCGGTCGAAAGCCCGCATCAGTAAGAATCTTCGCCACCTCCGGGCGCTTATCTCCCTGAATCTCAATGGTGCCGTCCTTGACGGTGCCGCCCGTGCCACAAGCCCGCTGCATCTCCTTGGCCAATTGCTCCTTTTCCGCCAAGCCTATGCCCACGAAACCGCGCACCACCGTCACCGTCTTGCCTCCGCGACCCGCCTTCTCGCGCACAATATCGACCCGGCCGCGGTTGGTGTTCTTGATCCCCCGCTTGCTGACGACACCCGGCGGCACGGTGGCAGGTTCTGGGGAAGTCTCGGGGGCGGGCGGCAAGCCCGCGCTGGTCAACGCGGCGAAAGGATTGTGGCTCAGGGCGTCGCCGCCATCGGTCCGGATGCGTTTATTGTCGGCCATGGTCTAGTGATTAAAGACAAACTCCGCCGAATTGAGAAGCGCCCAAAAAATGTCTTCGGTGGCAGTTTGGCGCGACGCCCCGGGAGCGGCGAACACCCCCAAGGCAATCTGACGTTCCCGGGCATTGGGAGGCCGGTTCAGCGTGAGCAGATAAAGTTCCGTCACAATGTCCGCCGGGGAGCGAGCGCTCTCGGCCAGTTGACGCGCCCGACCCTCAGGATGACTAAGCTTCGATTGAAGGCCTTTGGCGTTCATGAGATGCAGCGACTGCACCACGCTGAGTTGCAAATCACGCTCGCAGGGGCAATCACTGCTGGCGTTGGGACGGCCGAACGCGTCCAGAAAGTGGGAATCAATCTTGTAGCTCCAGGCCTGCATGGCGCGAGTGCCAGGCGGCATCGCGGCAAAGGTGTCCGGAATTCCCGTGGCATCATTCACCGCGTCCAAAAGAACTTCAGCGGGCAGGCGGCGACGGTAGGAGCGCGAGAAGTTCCGCGTATCAGCAAGATTCCGTTCATGTGGAACCGAGCTGAGCTGGTAGAGCCGGGAGTTCATCAGCGTTCGCATGAGATGCTTCAGATCATAGCCGTGTTTGACAAAGTCATCAGCCAACGCCGAGAGGAGCGCGGGATTAACGCACGGATTGGAGATCCGGAAATCATCGACCGGCTCCACCAAACCCCGCCCAAAGAAAGCAGCCCACACCCGATTGACAGCCGCCCGGGCAAAAAAGGGATTGCCGGGAGCGGTTAGCCAATCAGCCAACGCACGTCGAGGATCCTGGCTCTCGGGCAACTGAAGATCCGGACCCTCTGGAGGACGGGGCGCCATCACCGCGCCCGATACCGGATGCTTCACCGCGCCGCCGGGAGCGAAGTAGAAGGTTTCCGTGCCCGCCGAGATGGGCGGCGAGAGACCGGCACCCTTCTGCTTCAACGGTCCAAAAAACGCAGCGAACTGGTAGAAATCCTCCTGCCCCCACTTCTCGTTGGGGTGATGGTGACAGCGAGCGCATTCCAAACGCGTTCCCAGGAAGAGCTGGCTGAACATGGTGGTCAGATCGGCGGGTTCGCGTCGGTCCCGATAGACCACGGCCGGGCCATCGCGATGGTTGCTTCCCTCCGCCACCAAAATCTCCCGAACAAACTGATCGTAAGGCTTGTTCTGTCGGAAGCTCTCGCGCAGCCACTGGTCCAAAGTAAAGATGCTCTTCACGCCCACACGATCCGGATTCGGCCGCAGCAAATCAGCCCACTTGTTGGCCCAATAGTCGGCATAGGCGGGATCTGCCAGCACCCGATCGATCAGCCGCGAACGTTTGTCCGGCGACGGATCCTTCGTGAACTGCTGAACCTCCTCCGGCGTCGGCAGCACCCCGATGGCATCCAACTTGGCGCGACGCAGAAATTCCAGGTCCGTACACGGCTCTGAGGGCAGGATTCCCAGCCGCTGAAAGACGGCATAGGCGTGATCGTCGATAAAGTTTTGGCGTGGCAAGGAGGCAAAGACACCGTCCGGGAGGCCATGGTCGGCTGGCACCAAGATCTGGGAATCAGCGACGTAGCCCATGTAACGAGCGACGACCACCCCCTGCCCCGTGAGAGTCCCAATCTCCATGAGACCAGACTCGTTGACCTTCACGATTTCCTTGTCGTTGGGAACAAACGCGGAGAGCCGGGTCACGTCGCGCACCGTCCCATCGCTGTAGCGCGCCTGGACCAAGAGCCGCTGGGACGAGCCCTTGCGATAGCGCTGCTCCCGGGGGAAGACCTGAATACCTGCGAGAGCGGGCTCCTGCTCGGTCTGATAAGTCATTCCGGTGCGGATCCAGCGCACCAAGAGTTCATACGTGGCTGAGTTTGGCTCGAAGCGCACGCCGCCTTCGTGGGGCAAGCCGCCCGCCGGTTTCAGCAGCAATAGGCTTTGCTCCGGGGCAGATGGAAAAATCCGTCGTCCGTGCGCCTCTTTCACAATCTCGTGGTAGTCAGCTTGCGGATCAAAGGAGAATACGGACAAGCGAAACCCGTTTTGCCCCTCCGGCTTCGCATGGCAACCGCCCGCATTGCAACCGGCTCGGCTCAGGGCAGGAAGTACATCACGAACAAAGCTGACCGCTTCCCCGCCGGAGGCTGCGGAGGCTGTCTTCTTGGGCGACTCCACTTCAACTGCAATCTCGGCACGGCGACCGCCGAAGTGGGCGACCAGGGTCCCGCGTCCCGGCCTGACCCCGCGCAACTCGCCATAGACTCCCAGTTCAAAGGGGGCTTGAACGGGCCGAACGAAACGAGCCTGGGTCGTGACGTCTCGCTCGAAGCCATCGGATTCCACCGCCGTGATGAGCACTCCGTGAGGCCATCCCCCGGGTGTGAGTCGGACTTCCGGTGGCGCAGCTTTCAAACTCACCACCGGCAGTTGGCCTTCACCCGAGCCGGTCGCGCGATGGATGTCAGGTGAGCTGGCCTTCCGAGCGGTTTTGGAAGGAGCGGACGCGACGTAGGGTTGTCCCCCAGCCGAATGCCCCAGAAACGCGGGTTTCGCCGAGGGGGGCTCAAGCACGCCCAGAGCCTTGCCTTCCCCATCCCAGATGTGAACCTTTCCCGCCTGACTACCAACGAAGACCCGCTGCTGATCCGCTGAGACAGCCAGGCAGACCGCGGCATCCGGCAGATCACCGAGCTTGCGCTCCTGACCAGTAGCGGAGCTTTGCTCACCATTGTGAGCTTTCAGGTCAGTGTATCGAAAAACCGCGCCGTCCTCTCGGATCGAAAACAACCTCTGGGATTCTCCCGTCCAGGCTAACGCGGAGAGAGGCGAGGTATGCTGGCCCAAGTTCACCAACTTCTCGCGGGTCGCGACATCCCACACCTTCAACTCCTTGTCCGCCCCACCGCTGGCCACCTGAGTGGCGTTGGTGTTGAAGGCGACAGCGAGCACCTGAGCCACATGACCTTCCAGGGTGGCAACCTCTCGCCGCGACGCCACCTCCCAGACCCGGATGAGCCGGTCCCCGGACGCGGTCACCAGACGCTGGCCGTCCCGACTGTACTCCAGATCGTAAATCGTATCCGAGTGAGCTTTCCACGACACCGTAGGACCATCCCCCACCCAGGAGATCAACTTCAGCAGACCGTTACCGCCCTGAATACCGTGAGCGATGCACAACCGGGGGTCGACAGGCGCGAACTCCATGGCCGTCACGCGTCCAAGAATTCCGTTCGTCCACTCCCGCTCGCGCTTCAGGGTTGCCGGATTCCATAGAATCACCCGACCAAACCCTCCGGAGGCGAGGCGGCTGCCGTCGCGACTCCAGGCCAGGGATTGAATCACATCCTGGTGGGCCTCGACCGACGCCGTCAGCGGGAAGTTTGTCTGTCCCACTTCAAAGAGGGAAAGCCAGCCACCGTGCCCCACCGCCAAACGTTTTCCATCTGGGGACAGTGCGATCGCGCCCACCGGATGGTAGGAGGACGGCAAGGCGTCCAAGCGTACGACCGGTGCAGAGTCCTCCTGGTTCCAGGCCGCCGCATCCCAAGTCAGGCCTTCCCGCACCCATTGGCTGAGCGTGGCGATCTGAGCGTTGTCCAACTGCTTCTTGGGAGGCATGTGCGGATCCGCATCGCTTTGCAGAACGGTCAGTAGTCGACTCTTCTCAGCGTCGGACGGGTTCACCACTACTCCCTCCTCCCCTCCTTTCAGCAAAGCCTCCCGACTGGACAGATCCAAACCACCCTTGTGCTTTTCCGCGTTGTGGCAGCCCGAACAATCGTTCTTGAGAATCAGCAGGGCGTCGCGGGTGAGTTCGGAGGAGGCGGAGGCCGCCTGCACCGGGACGCGAATGAGGCCCAGCCCCAGCACCCCAAGGAGCACAACCAGACACCTGGCCGCCCGGACAGCCGAACTCTCGCGACAATGCCCGCGAGCAGGATCGAGATTCAGTTCGGAACGGCGTTGGCTCACGGGACGAAGAATAGCGTCCGGACGGACGTTTGTAAGCAGAAAAGAGTGTCCGTCCCCAGCTGCCAATCACCACTGCCGCCAGTGGGCATGTGGAAACTACCCGCCCCCCGAGGGGGGCACAGAGATTAGCCGGGCGATCGAAGATCCCCGGAATGGATCCGCACAAACCAAGAGCATCGCGCAGCGATGCCACCTGTGTCGCCCCACAAAATCCTTGGTGGTCGTTCACCCCCTCGTTAATCTGCGCTTCAAAGGCATGAGCAACAACACATCATTCTCATTGGCAGGCAAAGTAGCCCTCGTGACCGGCAGCAGCAAGGGTCTCGGAAAGGCAATGGCGATCGCGCTCGGCAAAGCCGGCGCGAAGGTGGCTCTCAACTATTGCAACAACCAGGCGAAGGCCGATGAAGCTCTGGCCGCACTGAAGGCCGCAGGTTGCGAAGGTGCGCTCTTCCGAGCCGATGTCACTAACGAGGCCGAGGTGAACCGAATGCACGCGGAGATCTCGCGTCAGCTGGGGGCGGTGGATATCCTCGTCGTCAATGCCACCTGCGATCAGCCGCACAAGCCCATCGAGCAATACGATTGGGCCTTCTACCAATCCATGCTGGATTTCTTCATCAAGAGCCCGTTCCTCCTGACCCGCGCCTGCCTGCCTCACATGAAGCAGCAAAAGTGGGGACGGATCATCAATATCGGGTCGGAGGTGGTCGCGCGCGGGGTTCCCAACTTCACCGCCTACGTCGCGGCCAAAGGAGGGCAGAACGGCTTCCACCGCAGTCTGGCCACGGAACTGGCCCCCGCCGGCATCACCGTCAACATGATCGCACCCGGGTGGATCCCGGTGGAACGCCACGAAAATGATCCTCAGTCCGAGAAGGACGGCTATCGCGCCCTTATCCCGGTCGATCGGTGGGGAGTTCCGGAAGATTTGAGCGGCGCCGTGGTCTTTCTCGCGAGTCCATCCTCGTCATTCGTCACCGGGCAGACGCTCCATGTGAACGGCGGCCTGACGGTCTGCTGATCCGCCGCTCCCAGGTGTCTCAGCCACGCCACGAACGCAATTCAACCCGGCCACCAACTCCTGCTTCGGTCAGGAGGCATACCGTATGAAAGTCACCGTTACTTATTATTTAGAGGTCATCTCCTCCTGGTGCTACTGGGCGGAGCCGGCATGGGCGCAGCTTAAGAGCGCTTACCAAAACCAGCCGGTCGAGTTCCAATGGAAACTGGCGCTCATGGAACCTTCGGCTTTCCCCGCATCCAAGGCACAATGCGACTGGTTTTACCAGCGCAGCGGGACGATTGTACGCTCACCGTTCCTGCTGAACTCAGGATGGTTTGAGCCCGATCGACAGGGGTATCCGGTGCCCAACCTGGTTGCCGAGGCGGCTCGCTCCCTGGGAATTGCCGACGATCGAGTGCGACTGGCACTGGCGGAGGCAGCGGTCCGTCAGGGACAAAAAGTCGGCCGTTGGGAAGTGGCGGTGTCCGTCGCCGCCCAGGCCTCGGGCCTGGCCGAGTCCTGCTTGTTGCAGCGAGCCCAAGCCCGTGAGACGGCGGATCGGGTCCAACAATCAACGGCCGAGTTCCACGACTTGAAGGTGAGCCAACGTCCAACCTTCCTCTTGGAGAACAACATCGGAGACCGTGCGGTTTTCTCCGGCCTGGTGAAACTGGCACCCCTGTCGGCCGCCTTGGATGCCCTGCTGCAGGATGCCGCCGCTTACGCCAGCCACGCAGCGCACTTTGGCGCTCCACCATCGGCTTGATCCAGGCCCACTCCCTGCGGCGCGGCCAATCGCGAGTGTCGGAGCGAGGGCCACGGCAGGCTGCTCAGGACAAGATCTCGGTCACGGGATGACCATGAACGTCGGTCAGTCTTCGATTGATGCCGTTGTGGTAGAAGGTCAGCTTTTCGTGGTTGATCCCCAGCAGATGCAGGATGGTCGCGTGAAAGTCATACACCGTAACCGGGTTCTGCTCCACAAAGTAGCCCACCTCATCGGTCCTGCCATATTGGTATCCCGGCTTTACCCCCGCTCCCGCGAAGAAGCAGGTGAACGCGGTTGGATGATGGTCACGTCCCGGAGAATCGATGCCCTGTGTCGCAGGTCCGCGACCAAACTCGGTGGCCCAGACAACGAGCGTATCGTCCAGCATGCCGCGTTGCTTCAGATCCTTGATCAACGCCGCCACCGGCTGATCCATGGTGGCGGCTTGATTGTTGTGGTTCTCCTTCAAATTCTCATGGCCATCCCAGTTGATGCGCGGGCTGCCGAAGGCGCCACCATTAAAGATTTGGACGAACCGCACCCCCCGCTCGAGAAGCCGCCGCGCCATCAGGCAGTTGCGAGAGAACCCGCGGTTCGCCTCCTCCCCAATGCCGTAGAGCCGGCGAATATGCTCAGGCTCGGCATCCAGGTCGGTGGCTTCCGGAATGCTGACCTGCATGCGGGCCGCGAGTTCATAAGCACGCAACCGGGCCGTAAAACTTCCCTCACCACCATGCTCTTCAGCAAATTCCCGGTTCATTGAGGCGAGAAAGTCCATATCCGCCTTGCGTCGCGACGGCGTTATAGCGGAAGGGGTGTGCAGATCGGCGATAGGCTCGGTGGACTGCGTTCGGAAGGGCACTCCCTGGTGGTTCGCCGGCAAGAAGCCCGAGGTCCAATTGATCGAGCCACCGGCAATCAGGCCGCGGGGATCAGGAAGCACGACAAACGTAGGCAAACTCTCATTCTCCGTTCCGAGTGCGTAACTCAGCCAGGCCCCCATGCTCGGGAACCCGTTCATCGTAAAGCCACTGTTCATCTGGAACGTCGCCGGAGTGTGATTGTTGCTCTTGGACACCATCGAGCGGACAAAGCACAGATCGTCGACACAGGACGCCAAATGGGGGAGCAAACTGCTGACCCACGCCCCGCTCTGGCCATGTTGACGAAACTCGTAGGGACTTTGCATGATCTTCCCAGGCTGCCCAAAGAAGCCCAGGTTCTCCCCCTTTCCCTCCAACGTCTTTCCGTGAAGCCGGGCAAGCTCGGGCTTATAATCGAAGGTGTCCAAGTGAGACACCCCCCCACAACAAAAAATCTGAATGACCCGCTTCGCCCGAGGGGGATGATGTGGCAGTCCGGCAGCGCCTCCGACTCCGGAGGTGGCGGTCGCTGCCCGGGCGTGTTCCCGAGTCAGGAGCCACGAAAGCGCAATCGAACTCAGCCCGGCGGTCGAAGATTGAAGGAAATGACGCCGCGAAAGCCCAAACGGAAGGCCCGGTCGATCAAGATAACCATCAGGCGGACGCATTCTTAGAGAAAACCACGCGTAACCAAGATTCTCAAGGTAAATGGGGACCTGACGAGTTTTCGGGCAGCGCCCTTCACGAAGGCTCAAAATCAGCCGATACCTTAGTTGGGAGAGATGACATGACCTGGGGTGGATCCGCGCTTGGAAAGCTGAGTTGGCGCTCGATGCCAGTCAGCCGCAAGGTGTCGCTTTTCCTTCTAGGAGCAGGCGTTACCGTCGCAGTGATGATCAGCCTTGGCTTTTGGTGGGAGGAGCAGCAACGCCTGCAATCCACCCTGTCCGAACGTGTCGAGCGGATCGCCGGAATTCTTCAGGAAGGCGCGCGAAGAGCCGAGAGTGGGCAACAGCTCGCTCCTCTCGTGAATGCCCTGCAGACGCAACCGGATCTTCTCCTCATACGCCTGGTTCAGAAAGTCCCACCGGAGCCGGACCTGGTCATCGAATTTCGCAACCAGCCTACCCACCCTGCCTCCCGAGGCCCTGAACAGGAGTCGGAAAGAGACGCCGCGGATGGCTCCCCGGCCGGCAAACCCGAGGCTCACTGGGTGAAGGATCTTCATGAGTTTCACTACACGGGTCCCGTCAGATTCGGCGTCGACGGCGTGGATGGCCTGCTCCAGTCACACGGGACCCTGCAGGTCCATGTCTCCAGCATGGCTGACGAAGCCGAAGCCCGGGCGATAACCCGGACGGCGTTACTCCGCTTGTGGGCCGGGTTCCTGGTCGCCTGGGTCGTCGCCGTTGCCGGCCTCCAAAGCCTGCTGAAGAAGCCCTTGATTCAGATCGAGAACCAGGTTCAGGAAAGCACTGCGGAAGGCCTGGTGAAGCTCCCGACGGGAGGTGCGGGCGACGAACTGCATCGGATCCAGGCGGCTTTCCGGGAGGTAGCCGAAACGACGAAACACCTCCGCCTTCAGCTCTCCACGAGAGACCAGCAACTCTCCAAGCTGCAAGACCAGGCCAACTGGTTGACCGAGGCCGCTCTTTCCGGCAACCGGATCAAAGTCGAGTTCCTCGCGACCATGAGCCATGAGATCCGCACGCCGCTGAACGGCATCGTCGGCTTCACCTCACTGCTCCTGGAGACAGCACAAAACCGCGAGCAAAAAGAGTTCACATCGATCATCCAAGAGTCCGCGCGCACGCTGCTCAGGCTCATCGACACCCTGCTGGATCTTTCCAAGATCCAAGCCGGCAAGATGAAGCTCGATTCCGCCCCCTACGCGATTGCCGCCTGTGTGAACGACGCGGTCGCCTCGATGACCGGAGCGGCGCGAGAAAAGGGCCTCTCAATCCAGGTGAGGATCGATCCACTGCTTCCCCCGGTGACCGAGGGCGATGTCTACAGGGTTCGTCAAGTGATTCTCAATCTGTTGGGCAACGCGGTTAAATTTACTCAGACTGGCAGCATTCGCATCGAAGCGGAACGTCGTGATTCTGCCGCCGGAGGACGCGACGCGGGTGCCACCGGTCAGCTGTTGATCCGAGTCACGGATACCGGTCAGGGCATCCCGCCCGAAAAGCGCACGACGCTCTTTCGAAAGTTTCAACAGCTTGATGGAGCGATGAGCCGACAACATGGCGGATCGGGCCTGGGCCTCGTGATGAGCAAGAGCTTCGTGGAACTCATGGGGGGAGAGATCGGCATGACCAGCGAGGTCGGGCATGGCTCCACATTCTGGTTCGCTATTCCCCTGAAGGACTGCGGCTTACCGAAGTCCCAGAGAATCTCCACCACTTTCACACCAGCATCAACACCCGCGGCTGAGCCTGAGCCCAGCAAGGATCCTGCGCATTCGGAATCATCCAACCGATCCGGATTGAGGGTGTTGGTAGCGGATGACAACCGGCTGAACCGGCGACTCGCCGAGAAACTGCTGGAGAAGCTTGGCTTCCAGATCGACCACGCTCGCAATGGACGCGAAGCGGTAGAGTGCGTCAAATCCACAGCCTACGATCTGGTGCTCATGGATTGGCAAATGCCCGAGATGGATGGAACGGAAGCCACTCGAGAAATCCGCCGGTGGGAGGAGACGTGCACGCGCGACGAGCCTCGCCCGGCACGAAAAAGACTTCCCATCGTAGCAGTGACCGCCAATGCGATGCCCGGAGACCTGGAAACCTGCCTGTTATCGGGCATGGATGGATATATCGCGAAGCCGCTTCAAGAGGCGGATCTCCGCAAGGCGATCCAGCACCACCTGAGTCCCTGAGCGAGGCCGTAAAAGAACCACCCCGATCGGCTTGCGCCGATCGGGGTGGTTTGGCTTGAGGAGATCTAGATCTCGCGCTTCCGCTTAGAGCTTCCGCAAGCGGAAGAAGCGGACGGAGTCGGTCGCCGCCACAGAGGCGGAGTTAGCACCCGCACCAACAACTGGCTGCCAGTCTGGGTTGTTCACATCCGTCGTGGACTCCAGGACATAACCAACCGCCCAGGTCGGCCAGGACAGCTTGGTAACCCCGCCGGAGCTGCGGACCGTGAGGGCCGGAGACGAAGCGATCGGGATGCCGGCAGCGGAAGGCCCGCCCAAGTTCTGCAACTCGGCCTTGCTCATGGCTCCAGAACGGATCTGGATCGAGTTTACCCACATGGTTCGACGTTCGTCTTCATCACCATCGCCGAAGAGGATAGCGAAGTTGCGAAGAGCGCGGCGAGGAGCGTCCAAGCCTTGGTTGGCCGTCCAGTCATCCTGGAAGATGCCATCCACATACTTGGTCACCACCGGAGGCGTGGCAGCCTCGTTGTAGGCAGCCGCGATGCGGTGCCATTCACCAGCTGTGAAGGCTCCGGTGCCGTTGTAGCCACCGTTGCCTTGGCCGAAGTTACTGCCCTGCCAGAACAAGTCACCGTCGTCGGTGTTGTCCGGAGAATTGATCTGCAGGAGGGAGGCAGCGCCAGGCCCCGAAGCCTCGACGAAGATATCCATGATCAGGGTGTACTGATTGACCAGGGTGCCGCCGCCGTTCGGGGCGATCCCGTGGAACATCTTGTAACCGATCTCCTTCTTGCGATCGCCCGGGACCTTCATGACGTCAGCCGGAACGCCGTCGATGTCGGCAACGGCCAGGTCGGTGGTGGTGCCGAACTCGGTGCCCGCTTTGGTCAGGCCATCAGGCCCGTCCAGGTATTCCAGGGGCTTGCCGATGGTCGCAGCCAGACTCTTGCCATCGAAGTCCCATTGGCCGGTGACGTTGCTCTGGGGGAGCACCAGCGGGATGCCGGCGGCGGAAGGCCCACCAAGCAGTGCCAACTGCGCGTCGCTCAGTTTACCAGGACGGATCTGGATGCTGTTGACATACATCGTGCGACGTTCGTCCTCATCACCATCCCCGAAGAGAATAGCGAGATCGCGGAGAGCGCGACGAGGAGCATCCAGGCCCTGGTTTGCGGTCCAGTCGTCCTGCTTGATGCCGTCGACATACTTGGTGACCACGGGAGGATTGGCTGCTTGGTCGTAGGCAGCAGCGATACGATGCCAGGATCCAGCGGTAAAGGCACCGGTGCCATTGTAGCCGCCGTTGCCCTGGCCGAAGTTGCCGCCCTGCCAGAACAAGTCACCGTCGTCGGTGTTGTCGGGAGAATTGATCTGCAGGAGGGACGCCGCTCCGGGTCCGGAAACGTCAACGTAGATGTCCATGATCAGGGTGAACTGATTGACCAAAGTACCGCCGCCGTTCGGGGCGATCCCGTGGAACATCTTGTAACCGATCTCCTTCTTGCGATCGCCCGGGACCTTCATGACGTTCGCCGGAACCCCATCGATGTCAGAAATCCCGAGATCAGTGGTGGTACCGAATTCCGTGCCCGCCTTGGTCAGACCATCGGCGCCGTCCAAGTACTCCAACGGCTTGCCAACCGTCGCAGCCAGGTTCTTGGCTTCAAAGTCCCATTGACCGGCCACGCTGACGGGATCCAGCTCGCTGGGGATGCCAGCAGCGTCAGGCCCGCCCAGGAGCACCATCTCAGCATCGCTGAGCTTGCCTTCACGGATCTGGATGCTGTTGACGAACATCGTCCGACGCTCGTCCTCATCACCGTCTCCGAAGAGGATTGCGACGTCACGCAGCGCGCGGCGAGGAGCGTCCAAACCTTGGTTCGCCGTCCAGTCATCCTGCTTAATGCCGTCGACATATTTAGTGACGACCGGCGGATTAGCCGCCTCGTCATAGGCCGCGACGATACGATGCCAAGCGCCCGCTGTGAAAGCGCCCGTGCCATTGTAGCCGCCGTTGCCCTGGCCGAAGTTGTTCCCTTGCCAGAACAAATCGCCGTCATCGGTGTTGTTAGGAGAGTTAACCTGCAGGAGCGAGGCAGCGCCGGGTCCGGTCGTATCGACATACACATCCATGATCAGCGTGTACTGGTTGACCAGGGTGCCGCCACCGTTCGGAGCGATGCCGTGGAACATTTTGTAGCCGATCTCCTTTTTGCGATCACCAGGGACCTTCATGACACGGGCAGGAACGCCATTGATGTCAGGAATTCCGAGGTCGGCGGTGGTGCCGAACTCGGTGCCGCTCGCGGTCAGGCCGGAAGGACCATCGAGATACTCGAGGGCAGTGCCAACCGTGGCACCGAGGTTACCTTGATCGAAGTCCCACTGGCCGCGAACCAACGTGCGCGGAGCCCCGCTCAGGTTGATGCTGAATCGCCAGCTGTTGGTCTGGGAAACGCCGCCCGCATCCGCAAACTCGATTCGGATCAAATTGTCAGCCGCGGTTCGGCTGGCATTAGGGGTGTATTTGACCTTGAGCAGCTTGCCATCACGTTGAATGGACTGAGGAGTCACCGCTCCATTGTTCAGATACAGCTTGATGGAGGCGTCATTGACCGCGCTCAAGCCGTCCTGGATGATCGCTTCCACCGGTGCCGTTGGCGGCACTCCAGAGGAGTCGGGGAGCGGAGAGATCTCCACCACGGCCGGCCCGGTCGCGATGGGGGACTCCACGCTGCGATAAGCCAGTCCAGCACCCATGTTCGGATCGTTGATCAGATAGCGGAATTCGGATTCAGTGCCAGCCGCTTCAACGAGATACCACTCCAACTGCGTGGAGCCTTTGGTCTGCCAGTGCACGAGACGAAACGGATAGATGCCTTCAACCGGCACGATCACGTTGAACTCGTTCGTATTTCCAGCGCGGGTCTGGGTGGCGTTCGGGAAGGCTGCGCCAGTGCGCTGGAACTCAGCAATCACCGGACTGAAGAAGCTGCGCGGATTGGGACCGCAGTAGAGTCTCCAGCCGTCGTCGTCAACGTTGTCAGTCCGATCGTAACCGGCAGTCACACCCATCGTGTAGGTCCCAGCCGAAAGCCGGAGGTAAGCCACTGTCTCGGAGGCAAACATCTCGGCGGGAGCGCCCTCGGGCAAGCCCGGAAAAACGATCTCATAGGGAAAATTACCCCACCACTGAATCGAAGGATCCTCGAACAGGCTGGTGCTGAAATCTACAAAATCAACATCGTAGCTCCCATTGGCGTTCGCGCCGGGAACTGCGGTGTTGGCCACGAGATTACCTTCAGCGTCTTGAAGCGTGCCGTTGAGCTGCTGCAAGGCACGCAAGAGGGTATTTTGAAGCACGGTGCCCTCAGGGGCGACCACCAGCCGGGAAGTAAACCCCGGAGCCCCTAGAGTCGTCGACCCCGGAAGAGCTGCCCCAGCGGGCAGAGTGACATCGGCTGCCGAAAGGCTCTGCAGAGCCCCCGACGCACCGAACAGAACCACAGCCGCAGCGACCGGCAACTGGCCAGCGCGCTTGAGCGAACGGAAGTACATATCTATGTTCATAAGGTTGGTTACACACTGATGACTGAGCTGATCATGTCGGCTACACGCCGAGACCTTCACAATTATCCTCTTATTATGCAGTTAAGAATGAATAAGGGCAAGTAGGCTCTTTGGGTGACACACCGTCCCTCACGGTTAACTTACCGACCGAGTGAACGAGTCAGGGGCGCACGGTTGCGGTCCCACGAAAGTAATCCTGATACTTGGGCCAGCTCCAAACGGCGATCTCACGCCCCACTTTGAGCCCCACGTCGTTGTCAACCGGAATATGGTATCCGCCCAAGGCCCGGGAAAGGGCAGCCATATCGGCCGTCGATGAAAAGGTGGGCAGATCGAGCGAAACCATTTCGCCCGCCACCTTCTCCGTCAACTCGCAGTGACGGCGCAGCTCGATGGCTCCCAGGTGGTCGCTGCCCGTGAACAACTCGAGCGCCTTGCTGCAGGCGCCGCTGACGGTCGCGTGACCGCTGGTATAACCCGGGAACGGCGGGGTAATGAAGGAATACGGGGAATAGGGATGCCAGTTCTCCGCCGGCATGTCGGCGACTCCTCCATCCGGCCCCGCCCATCCCTTGAGCGTCTGGCCCTTGAAAAAATGTCGGACTAGCGTCCACGGACGCGACGAATCGTAATACCGCTTGGTCTCCCAGCAGGAGATAAAGGCGTCCATAGCCACGTTGGCGATCACAAAATAGAGCTTCACATCCTGATCCAGCGTGTGACGGTCACGACGGGAGACATCCTGCGCAAACCGCAGCCAATGCCCGCTCTGGCCGGTCGAACGAGGACCATCGCGCATGAACTCCACGATCGCCTTCTGCTGAGGCGTCAACTCGCGATTGTAGTCCACCACCTGTTGGGTCTCCTGCCTCAATCGGGCATTGTCCGTGGTCGTGAGGGGCGGCGGCCCCGGACGAAACTGATCGCTGCTCACCAGTACGAACGGCTTCACCCGATACCAATGAGGCGTCAGAAAGCCAGGGGTGACCTTACTCCCATCCGGCATCGTGAAGGTGATCGGCTGCCATCGGTCGGGATCCAGAATCCGATCCGACGGGTTGACCGGCCGGTAGTAGGTATAGTCTGAATAGGCCACCCCATCACAGCCCGGCTCGTCCCCGTGCTGGTTGGCGCCGTCGGTGCGACGGTAATTCGCCAGGGCTTCGGCCACGCTATACCCAATGCCTTCCGGCGTCTTCAAGTTCGTGGATCGGATCGAGGGATCGTAGCCCATGGAGCGAAGCTGCTGGTCCAAATAGGCTTTATCGGCAGGGTAGACGTAGAGCAAGGCAAAGTACGAGGCGTAGCTGATGGCTTTCGCCTTGTTGGCCAGGGTGCGTTCCCGAGCTGGACGACGCAGGCTCCCACCGAGACGGGAACCGACGGCCACCGCATCGTAGGCTGCCCAAGCGTCATACATAGCCGTAGCCCAAATGGCCAGGGTTCGCGAGACGACCGTGGGACGCGGCGAGCTTCGCTCCACATCGCGCGCGGTAGCCTCCTGCGCGATGTCCAGCCACCGATAAGCAATGCTTTGCTCCGCCCCCGCGGGAGCGACTGCATGACGCAGAGGACCAGGAGCCGCGAGCATCACACCGGGTGAAAACCCACCCGTAACAATGCATCCAGCCGCCCAGATCCCCAACCACCCACTCAATGTCCAATTTCGGCACATATATCCATCCAATCGTCCACCCAACGCAAACGCTGAAATACTTTAATGGGCAGAGCGTTAGGGTGATGATATCAAACCCAATTGGGCCTCCGAGAGCAATCAAAAACGTGCAGTGAGAGTGAGCTGTGCGGCAGCGAAAGTTCTCTGAAAAAGGAACCATCATCCCGGCGGAATTCCGTCCGAATGAGGCCCTCATTCGGACGGCCTGCTGGTGTAGTGTCCTCTAAGTCCGTGGCATACTGCCACGGACGTCGAGGACCCTACACTAGCGCTGCCCCCGAATCGC